>JAFAQO010000433.1 GCA_019246375.1 Mycobacterium sp.
TGGATATCGCCGCGCATTTCAATGCTCCGCCCGGGCCCGCGGACATTGCCGCATCGTTGGAAGGCGGTGAGATCTACGCGCGCTGGCAGGCGATCGGAGGCATGGACAGTGTGCTGGGCGCGCCGACCTCACCGGAGGCAACAGGCGCGGACTCGGCGCACTATGCAACTTTCGGCAAGGGCGCGATGTACTGGTCACCCGAAAGCGGCGCTCAACCGGTGACCGGCGCGATCTACGAGGCGTGGGCGTCGCTGGGCTACGAGCGCGGCGCGCTGGGGTTACCGACCAGCGGCGAATTCCAGGAACCGCAGTGGGTCAAACAGAACTTCCAGCACGGCACCTTGAACTTCGACCGGCAGAGCGGCACGGTGACCCGAGTCATCGACGGGGTCGCCGAGGAGTTGCCGCTGCCTTCCCCCGAAGGGCCGCCAATTCAGCTCGAGCGGTTCTCAATACCGGTGCACCCGGGCGGGTGAACGAAGGCGCCTCGCGCCGCTTCGCGCCGCGCATCGTCGCCGCGCTAAAGCCACCAGCGTTCGAGCACCCGCGCCACCCCGTCGTCGGTGTTGGGGGAAGTGATCTCGTCAGCGGCGGCCAGTACATCGGGGTGGGCGTTGCCCATCGCCACACCGTGACCGGCCCGCACCAGCATCGGCACGTCGTTGGGCATATCGCCGAAGGCCACCACGTCGTCGTCGGCGATTCCCAGCGGCCGTGCGACCTCCGTGATGCCGGTGGCCTTACTGATGCCCAGCGGAACGATCTCCACCAGCCCGTTTTCCGTGGAATAGGTGATATCGCCCTCGATGCCAATGTGTTTTCGCAGTACGGCGGCCATCTCCGAGCTGCGACCGCCGGCCTTGCGAATCAGCAGCTTCACCGCAGGAGCGCTGAGCAGGTCTTCGATGGACACTTCGGTGTTGTCCGGGTTGAGCCAGGCGTGTTCATAGCCCGGCGAGCTGATGAATTGCGGTGTCGCCGTATCGTGGGCGCTGCGGCCGATCCGCTCGACCGCCAGACCCGCGCCGGGAAGGACGCGCGTTGCGATCTCGGCCAGCTCACCCAGAGCATCGACCGATAGGGTGCGAGCCGACAACACGCGATCGGTCGCCGGATCGTAGATCACTGCACCGTTGGCGCACACCGCCGTCGACGCGAATCCGAGCGCATCGACGACGGGCCGCACCCAGCGCGGCGGGCGGCCGGTGGCAAGGACGAACTGGGCTCCGGCGGCGACGGCGGCGCGGACAGCAGCACGAGTGCGCGGGCTGATCTTGTCCTCATCGTCAATCAACGTGCCGTCCACGTCGCAAGCGACAAGCGCCGGCAGCGTCATCGAGGCGATCCCCGTCGGGTGCGCGCCGCCGTCACGAGCGGCGCTTCTGCTGTTTGCGGGCGCGATCGAGCAGTTCGGCAGCGCGGAGTGCCCTAGAGTCGTCCGGACTCGGCACGCCGCCACCGAGTCGCCTTGGCGCCCGGTACGCCCCCCGCGGGTGCAAATACTCCTGTTGCACTCGGTACAGCAACGACTCCATTGCTTGCCGAAGCGCCGCGTTCAGCTGGTCAGCCGTTCCCATCGGTGGCAGCGCCGCACCGACCGCCACGGTGATCGGCACCCTGTTGCGAATCACGTGCTTCGCCGCCTCCTTTTATATGCGGCGTACGACGCCGGCAGCCAGTCCAGGTAACTCGTGTGGTTGAGGGTGATCAACGCCCCGCCGCGCTCGGGAATGTTCTCCAGTCCTTCGAAGATGATTTTGGTGCCGTTGGCCGCGATCAGGGACGGAAGGACGATTTCCAGGACAAAAGGCTCAGCCATGTTCCTTGCTCCTGGCGTGCGGCGAGCCGCTTCTGTCCTGCCTCAAAGCCGATGTCCCTCACGCTTGCGAGCCCGCTCGGCCCGCTCAGCTTCTTCAAGGAGTGCGGCCTCCGCCAAGGTGGGTGCACTACCGCCCAGCCGCCGCGGCACCCAGTACGCCCCCTCGGGATGCGGGTATTCCTCCTGCACCCGATGCAGCAAAGCGGTCATCTGGTCGCGTAGCTCGGCTTCCAGGTGGTCGACGTCGCCCGCCGGAGCCAGTCGCGCGCCGGTCGCCACGGTGATCGGTATCTTTTTGCGCCTGAGGTGCTTCGGATGATCCTTGGTGCAGATGCGCTGTGCGCCCCAGGCGATAACCGGAACGATCGGCACTTGGGCCTCCAGCGCCATCCGGGCCGCCCCGGTCTTGAATTCCTTGAGCTCGAAGCTGCGGCTGATTGTCGCCTCGGGCATCACCCCGACCACCTCGCCGGCGCGCAGCAGTTCGACGGCTGCCGCATAGGCCTCGGCGCCGGCACCACGGTTGACCGGAATGGTTTTGGTGTGCTTGATCAGGAAATTGACCACCTTCACGTGCTGCATCTCGGCCTTGATCATGTACCGCATGCGGCGCCCGCGGCGATGCACAGCAAGAGCGGCGGGCAACCAGTCGACGTAACTGGTGTGATTGACCGCGATCACCGCGCCGCCGCTGACGGGAATGTTGTCCAGGCCTTCGAAGGTGATTTTGCTGCCGACGGCTTTGACCAGGGCCTTCGCCGTGATCTCGAGGGTCCGGAAGACTGGTTCCATGCGGTTACTCCTGTGCACCCGCTGATTGTGGCCGCTGGCGAGCCGCCCGCGCGGCTGCCCGGCGGCCGGCTTCCTCGGCGTCCAACCGGGCGGCGTCAGCCAACGACGGAGCCCCGCCGCCCAGCCGGTGCGGCACCCAGAACTCACCGGCGGGATGCGGTCCATAGGATTCCTGCACCCGTTCGAGTAAATGCTGCATGCGGGCATGCAAGACCGCGGACAGCTCCGGCGCCGGCAACGTCGGCTCGATCGGTTCACCGACGGCTACCGCGATCGGCACCTTGGGCCGAACAAGCTTCTTCGGGTGATCTTTGGTCCAGATCCGCTGGGCGCCCCAGACGATGTGCGGGACGATGGGCACGTCGGCCGCGATCGCCATCCGGGCCGCCCCGGACTTGAATTCCTTGATCTCGAAGCTGCGGCTGATCGTCGCCTCGGGGTAAACGCCGACCAGCTCACCGGCCTTGAGCCTTTCGACAGCCGCATCGAATGACGCAGCGCCGCTTTCCCGATCCACCGGGATGTGCCGCAGACTGCGCATGATCGGCCCGGTGACCTTGTGGTCGAACACTTCCTGCTTGGCCATGAACCGCACCTTGCGCCCCCGGCCCTGTTTGTAGGCGGGCAACCCGGCGAAAGTGAAGTCGAAGTAGCTGGTGTGGTTGATGGCGACGACGGCACCGCCGGCGGCGGGAAGGTTCTCCACGCCAGTCACTGTGAACCTCAATCCCTGTAATCGCCACGTCAAGCGAGCGAGCTGGATGATCGTTCCGTATACCGGTTCCACAATCGCCAAGCCTAACGGTCGGGCGTGCGGTCTTTGCCGGCCGGAGCAATGGGGCCGTGGCCGGGCGTGCTGTGATGTCTCGGACAACGTGCCCGCTCAAGCTGATTGCCCGGCTCCTCCTCGCGCCGCTCCGCGGCACGCATCGTCGCCAGGCTAAGCTCAAGGCGGCCGTTAACTCGTCGGAGGGCATTAGTGCGGGTCACCAGCGTCGGCCATGCCGGCTTCCGGATCGACACCCGGGTGGGCAGCATCTTGTGCGACCCCTGGGTCAACCCGGCCTACTTCGCATCGTGGTTTCCTTTCCCGGACAACAGCGCGCTGAGCTGGGACAGCCTGGGCGGCTGTGACTACCTGTACGTTTCGCACCTGCATAGGGACCACTTCGACGCCAGGCTGCTGGCCGCGCACGTCAACAAAGACGCCGTGGTGCTCCTACCGGACTATCCGGTGCCCGACCTGCGCTATGAGCTGCAGAAGCTGGGGTTTCACCGGTTCTTCGAGACGACGGACTCGGTCAAACACCGGATCAGCGGGCCAAAAGGCGACCTCGACGTCATGGTCATGGCGCTGCGGGCCCCCGCTGACGGCCCGATCGGTGACTCGGCGCTGGTGATTTCGGATGGCGTGACAACGGCTTTCAATATGAACGACGCACGGCCGGTGGACTTGGAAGTGCTGGCCTCGCAATTCGGCCAAATCGACGTGCATATGCTGCAGTACTCCGGCGCGATCTGGTACCCCATGGTCTACGATATGCCGACGCGCGCCAAGGAGGCGTTCGGCATCCAGAAACGCCAGCGGCAGATGGACCGCGCCCGCCAGTACATCGGGCAGGTCGGCGCGAGCTGGGTGATCCCGTCCGCGGGCCCGCCATGCTTCCTGGACCCGGAATTGCGTGAACTCAATGACGACCACGGCGATCCGGCCAACATCTTTCCCGACCAGATGGTGTTCCTGGACCAGTTGCGCGCCCACGGCCATGACCACGGCCTGCTGATGATTCCCGGGTCCACAGCCGATTTCACTGGGACCCAACTGAATTCGCTAAGCCATCCGCTGCCCGCCGACCAGGTGAAAGCCATCTTCACCACCGGCAAGGCGGCCTATCTTGCCGATTATGCCGCGCGCATGGCGCCGGTTCTGGCGACGGAGAAGGCCGGCTGGGCGCCCGCGACCGGTGATTCGCTGCTGGAGCCACTTCGAGCATTATTCGAGCCGATCATGCTGGCCAGCGACGAAATCTGCGATGGTATCGGCTATCCCGTCGAACTGGTGCTAGAGGACCGAGACCATCGAGAAAAAATAGTTCTCGACTTCCCGAAACGTGCTGTGCGCGAGCCGATTGCCGACGAAAAGTTCCGCTACGGCTTTGCGATTGCACCGGAGATGGTGCGCACCGTGTTACGCGACAACGAACCGGACTGGGTCAACACGATTTTTCTGTCGACTCGATTCAGAGCTTGGCGCGTCGGGGGCTACAACGAATACCTGTACACGTTCTTCAAATGCCTGACCGACGAACGAATTGCATACGCCGACGGCTGGTTCGCCGAGGCACACGACGACACGGCGTCGATCACCATGGAGGGCTGGGAGATTCAGCGTCGCTGCCCGCACCTGAAAGCGGACCTGTCCAGATTCGGCGTGGTCGAAGGCGACACGCTGACCTGTAACCTGCACGGGTGGCAGTGGGACCTGAAGAATGGCCGGTGCCTCACCGCCCGGGGTCACGAGCTTCGGCGTTCGCGGCTATGAGTGAGTCCCAGTACGACGACGGTCTGGTCCAGTTGGACCGGGAAGCGCTCACGTTGCGCCGCTACCACTTTCCCTCCGGCACCTCGAAGATCATTGCTGTGAGGTCCATCCGCGGATACAAGGCCGAGCCGCTGGGCCTGTTCATGCACCGGTTCCGCATCTGGGGCAGCTCAGACCTGCGCCGCTGGCTGCCGTTGGATGTGCGGCGACCATTCAAGTCGACTTTGATCACCCTTGACGTGCCGGGCACCCGGCCGAGTCCCGCTTTCACACCGGTGCATCCAGCGGAGTTCACCGCCCTGCTGGACGAGTTGCTGGCGCCCTAGCGGCCGAGGTCGGCCAGCGCTTGATGGGCGGCGTTGTAGCCCGGTATGAACGTGATGCCCGGCCCGCCGTGGCAGCCCGCGCTGCCCAGATACAATCCGTCGATCGGAAGCGGTTGTCCGACAAAGCCTTTGGGACCGGGACGGTTGGGCCCGATCTGGTCCGGATGCAGCAGCCCGTGACAGTAGTCGCCGCCAGGAGCACCGAACATCGTGCCCATGTGGCGTGGCGTGAACGTGGTGTGCCGGATGATGCTGCGCTCGAAGTTCGGTGCGAGCCTGGTGATCTTGTCGATCACCCGCTGACCCATCTCGACCTTCATCTGGCCGTAGGAAGCGATACGACCCTCGATCGGAAACCACAGCGCGAACACTGATGCGGCGTGCTTGCCGTCGGGGGCCAGGTCCGGGTCATGCAGCGAGGGGATTTGCAGTACGACGGTCGGATCGGCCGGCACGATCCCGCGGCGGCAGTTTTCCCACTGCTGCTGCACTTCTTCCGGGGTGCAGAAAATGCCCACCGATGCCTGCATGTCGGGGTCGTTGAGCGTCTCGTAGGGCGCGGCGAACATGGGCGCCTCGTCCAAAGCGAAGTGCATCTGCAGGTAGCTGCCGCGGTGGTCGATACCTGAATAGCGCTCGCGGATATCGGCGGGCAGCGCGCCGGCATCGACTAGCTGGGTGATCGCGACATCGGGGGCGATCGCCGAGACGACGATCGGTGCGGTCAGGGTCTCCCCGGCCTCGGTGCGCACGCCGGCTACCCGTCCGTCGGTGGTGACGATCCCGCTTACTTTGGTGCGCAGCCGCAATTCGCCGCCGCGATCTTCGAACAGCTCGAGCAGATGCGACGTGAGCGCGCCGATGCCGCCGCGCAGCTTCTTCATCAGGACGGTGTCCGCGTCGGGAACCGCCAGCCCGAAGGCGAGGGCAGCCGCGCTGCCGGGTGTTGCCGGCCCGCGATAGATGGTGTTGACGGCCAGCACCGTGAACGAGCCCCGCAGCGCGCCGTGCTTCTCCGGATCCGGGAAGTAGCGGTCCAACACGTCGGTGACCGAGCCGAACAGCATGTCGTCGATGGCGGAGCGTTCGAATTCGTTTGTGGCGCAGGCGTACATCTCATTGAGAGTCTTTGGGGGCGCGCCGGCGTCGAACCGGCCGAGCGCCCGTGTCGGCGCCTGGCTCCAGGCCAGCAGCCCGGCCATTCCGTTGACTGCGTCGGCACCGTGTACGTCGCCCAGGTGGGCAAGCAGCTTCATCGGGTCGGTGTACTGGACAAGCGGATCGTCGCCGACACCACGCAAGGCCACCGACATGACGTCGAGGTCGATGGTCGGCAGGGTGTCCAATCCCAGCTCACGGCTGACCGTGGCCGCCGTGGGGAACTGAACCGAGCCTGCAATCTCGAACCGGTAGCCGTCGAACAGCTCGACGGTCGACGCCATGCCGCCGGCATACCGCTTGGTGTCCAGGCACAGCGTGCGCAGTCCGGCGCGCTGCAGGATCACGGCCGCGGCCAGCCCGTTATGCCCGGCGCCAATGACGATCGCGTCGTAATCGGTCATCGCGTCCCGCCTTCCGCTCTGCGAGGCAGGCTGGCACGAACCGCCATGTTGTGTCAATAGTGACAAAACGTGGGCGCTGCGGTCATCTAGTGTGCACGACCCCGGCCTCCAGCGAGTCGAGGGCGGCCCGGGACAGCCGGGCCAGCTCGGCCAGCGACCGGTCCTCGCCCACCATCCACACTTCCATCGCACTGAAGACCGCTGCGGAGATGCACCGCGCAGTCAGCGTGACCCGCAGCCGGGCGTCGGGGCTGGCGGTCGCGGCATCGGCGTCGCGGGTTAAGTGGGCTGCGATGGCGTCGGCGAAGTCGGCCTCGACTTGGCGAATGTGCCGCACGATTCGGCCGGGATCGAGTTCGGCGGCACGCAAGGTGGCGATTTTGATCACTGCATCAACGTCATAGGGAAACGCGAAAATCGCCGCCTGCACCGATTCGACGATCGACTCGTCCGGGGACCGGGCGTCCAGCGCTGTGCGAAACCAGTGCAATCCGGCGTCGTAATCGGCGAACAGCAAGTCATGCTTGGAGGTGAAATGCCGATAGAAAGTACGCAGTGACACCCCCGCGTCCGACGCGATCTGCTCGGCCGACGTCTCTTCGACTCCTTGGGCGAGGAATCGCACCAGCGCCGCCTGGCGCAGCGCGTCACGGGTGCGTTCGCTGCGTGCGGTCTGCGGCGCTCTGGCCATGCCGGTAACGTACCGCAGGCGGCAGGCGCTCAGCTTGTCAATATTGACAAAACTGCCGGTGGTGCCGAGACTGCCGGCATGATTTCGCTTACCGTCCACGCAGCGCTCGGGCTCGCAGTCATCGGCTGGATCGTCGCGTCGAACCGCGCGGTCTTCAGCCGGCCGGCCGACGGACCATGGCTCTCGGCGCTGGAATGCGTGTACTACGTGGTTGGTATCGCGTCGATCGCCTTGGGCTGGTACTTCAACATCCGGTTCGTACGTGAGAACGCGACGGGCGGGGGAAACCTCGTACACGGCCCCGGAAGCTACCCGAACTTCATCCGGCTGCAGTTCGCCAACCCGGCGGCCGGATCGGCCGCTGAAGACTATCTGATCGCCAACGTTATTCTGCTGCCGCTGTTCTCGATCGTCGACGGCTACCGGCGCGGCCTTCGACGCCCATGGCTGTACTTTTTGTCCAGCTTCTTTACCAGCTTTTCCTTCCCGCTTGCCTTCTACTTCGCCACCATCGAGCGGCAGCGCCGGCACGCATCATCCAGCCGATTGCCGACGACGGCCGTGGGTGCATGACCGGCCTTTTAGTACTACGCTGGACGTAGTACGTTGAACGTACTAAACTGGCACGGTGGCCGACAGCTCGTCTCCCGGGGGGAAACTCGGAAGGTCCAACGACGCGAGTGTGCTGATCCTGACCAGTTTGGCTTCCGGTTCCAAGCATGGATACGCGTTGGCACGTGATATCGAGCAGTTCTCCGGCGTGACGCTGGGACCCGGAACACTGTACGGGGCGATCACGCGTCTCGAAGAACGGGGACTTATCGAGCCCGCCGGGCATGGCGAGCGTCGGCGCCCGTATCGGATAACAGCCGCCGGCCGGGCTGAACTGACCGTAGCCGTCCGCGAATTGGGCGCGATTGCCGGCGAAGGTGCCCACCGGTTGGGGATATCGCTGCCTTCTCGCCGGCCGGGATGGGCGCTGTGAGAGGCCACTGCGCACCACGATCGCTGCGCTGGTACCCACCAGCGTGGCGGCGCCGTTACGGCGAGGAGCTGATCGCCCTGCTGGAAGATACCTACGCCGACGGGCCGATTCCGCTCAGGTGCCGCATGTCGTTATTCCGTTCAGGCATGACGGAAAGAGTCAGGGAAATGCACAAGAGATTCAGGACGTACACGTCCTACAGCATCGCCTGCGCGATCGTCTGGGCCGTCATATTGGCGGCGGTATGGGCTCGCGGCGACGAGCCCACCCGGCGCACCTTCGGGCTGGTGTGCTGCGGATGGGCGATCGGGTGGCTGTCGGCGACCATCGCACGCGTTGTCTATCCCCCACCACGACGCCATAGGCCCTCGGATTGAGCGCCTAGCTCACCCGACGGGCTCGAGTAGTTCGGTTCCCACGTAGGGCACCAGCGCGTCGGGAAGGCGCACGCTGCCGTCGGGTCGCTGATGGTTCTCCAGTATCGCCACCAGCCAGCGCGTCGTGGCCAGCGTGCCGTTGAGCGTCGCGGCGATCTGCGGCTTGCCTCCCGCGTCTCGGTAGCGCGTTGCGAGTCGACGCGCCTGGAAGGTGGTGCAATTCGACGTCGAGGTCAGCTCGCGGTAGGCCTGCTGGGTCGGCAGCCACGCTTCACAGTCGAACTTGCGGGCCGCAGACGAGCCCAAATCCCCGGCCGCGACGTCGATTACCCGATAAGGCACCTCGATACGAGCCAGCATCTCCCGCTGCCAACTCAGCAGCCCCTTGTGTTCGGCCTCGGCGTCGTCGGGCGTGCAGTAGACGAACGCTTCCACTTTGTCGAACTGGTGTACACGGATGATGCCGCGGGTGTCCTTGCCGTAACTGCCGGCCTCGCGGCGAAAACACGACGACCAGCCCGCGTAGCGCAGTGGCCCGTTGGACAGGTCCAAGATCTCGTCGGCATGGTAGCCCGCCAGCGGCACCTCAGAGGTGCCGACGAGGTAGAGGTCGTCGGCCGCGACGTGGTACACCTCCTCGGCGTGCGCACCGAGGAATCCGGTGCCTGACATCACCTCCGGGCGGACCAGCACCGGCGGGATCACCGGGATGAAACCGTTATCGACCGCCAGGCGCACCGCCAGCTGCAACAGTCCCAATTGCAGCAGTGCGCCGCGACCGGTCAAGAAGTAGAACCGGGAACCGGATACCTTTGCGCCGCGGGCCATATCGATTACGCCCAGCGACTCTCCGAGTTCAACATGGTCTTTCGGGTTTTCTATTGCGGGCGGCTCCCCCACCAGGTCAAGGACCCGGTAGTCGTCCTCCCCGCCAGCCGGCACGCCGTCGATGATGACGTTCGAGATCGCCATGTGGGCGGCGGTGAAGGTCGCCTCTGCGTTAGCCTGCTCGGCCTCGGCGGCCTTGACCTGTTCGGCCAGTTCCTTGGCCCGCTGCAATAGCGCAGGACGCTCGTCGGCAGATGCGGCGCCCACCTGCTTGCTCGCGGTCTTCTGGTCGGCGCGCAATGAGTCGGCCGTCGCGATCGCGGTCCGCCGGGCGGCGTCGGCTGCCAGCAAGGTGTCCACCAGCGCTGGGTCCTCGCCGCGGCTGACCTGCGAGCGGCGCACGACGTCGGGGTTTTCCCGCAGTAGCTTCAGGTCGATCACGGCCTGACCTTACTTTCGGTGGCTGTGGCAGGGCATCTGCAGGTAGCTGATGCGCCGCCGGGCGGCATTCCACTACCTCACTTTTGCAACACCTGTCACGCCGCTCGCCGGGCCTGTCAGAATAGAGCCGATGTTGCACACATCCGAGCAGGAAAGTTCGGTTCCCGACCGCCCGGCAGAACGGCCGGCGCGGTTGGCGTGGCTGCATAGTCTTCGGGCCTCGTCAACCAGGCGTGCGCTGCTGCTCACCGCGCTGGGCGGCCTGCTCATCGCGGGCATCGTCGTCGCGGTTCCCATCGGCGACGGCCGACCGGGCCGGTTGTTCTACATCGACCCCGTGCCCAGCACCGGCGCCAACGGAAATGATCCGTTCAATCACGCCACCACCGGGGATTGCCTGATGTGGCCGGACCGGACGCCGGAGGCCGCGACCATCGTCAACTGCCGGGGCGACCACAAGTTCGAGGTCGCCGAGTCGATTGACATGCGAACGTTCCCCGGCTCGGAATACGCGCCCAAAGCGGCTCCACCGTCAGCGGCCCGTATTGAGCAGATCAGCCAGGAGCAGTGCGAGACGGCCGTTCGCCGCTACCTCGGCACCAAATTCGATCCCAACAGCAAGTTCAGCATCAGCATGCTGTGGTCCGGTGACAAGGCGTGGCGTCAGTCAGGTGAGCGACGCATGCTATGCGGCCTGCAGCTGCCCGGGGCGAACAACCAACAGGTCGCCTTCAAGGGCAAGGTCGCCGACATCGACCAGTCCAAAGTGTGGCCCGCCGGTACCTGCCTCGGCATCGACTCGACCTCGAACCAACCGACCGACGTGCCGGTTGATTGCGCGGCACCGCATGCCATGGAAGTCACCGGCACCGTCAACTTAAGCGAGAAGTTCCCCGGCGCCCTGCCCGCCGAACCTGACCAGGATGCCTTCATCAAGGACTCCTGCACCCGACTCACGGACGCCTACCTGGCGCCAGTGCAGTTGCGCAATACGACCCTGACTCTGATTTACAGCACGGTCCCGTTGCCGAGCTGGTCCGCCGGCAGCCGCGAGGTCGCGTGCAGCGTAGGGGCGACGCTGGGCAACGGCGGCTGGGCGACGCTGTTGAACAGCGCCAAGGGGCCCCTGCTGATCAATGGTCAGCCGCCGATCGCGCCGCCGGAGATTCCCCAGGAGCGGCTCGACCTGCCGCCGATTCCGCTGTCGCCCGGGAATCCACCCAGCGGGCCGTCTCCAGCCGGATCTGGCCAACAGACACAACAGAGCCAACAGAGGCAACAGAGCCAACCTAGCCAACAAATTCAACAGCCGAACCAGCAGCGGCAGGGAAACCAGCACCTGCCGAATCAGCCCGGCGAACCTCCCGTGCAGCCGCCCGCACCTTTACCACCGGCTCCTGAAGAGGTGGCACCACCGGCTTTTGGAGCGCCGCCACCGCCAGAAGCCCCACTGCCGCCTGCCCCGCCGGGGGGCTAGCCGGATGGCCGTGCGGATGGACCCGCAACGGTTCGATGAATTGGTCTCCGATGCGCTTGACCTGATCCCGGCCGAATTGACCGCCGCGCTCGACAACGTCGTCGTCCTGATCGCCGACCGCGATCCCGACGAACCCGACCTGCTCGGGTTGTATGAAGGCGTGGCGCTCACCGAGCGGGACTCCAACTACGCCGGAGCGCTGCCGGACACCATCACTATCTACCGCGAAGCGCTGCTCGACGGATGTGAATCCGACGACGACGTCGTCGACGAAGTCGCGATCACCGTAATCCACGAAATCGCGCACCACTTCGGCATCGACGATGACCGGTTACACGAATTGGGCTGGGGTTAGGGAGCACTCACCGGAGTGACGCTGCGTCGAGTGCTCAGATTCAGCGGGCGCGGCATCCCGGGTTTGTCGGCACTAGGTGCTAAGAACGGCTCATGAGCACCGGCTGCCGCGAGTGCCGGGCAGGCTTGGATCACTGCCACGGCACCATCATTCGCCATTCCCTGCGCCGCTCAGAGTGCACCGAGGACGATTGCCCCAGTCCGGAGCTGATGCCGCACGCCTTCGTCATCGACTGCGATGCCGTCGGCTGCAGCTGCAGCTGGGCTGAGCCGGCCGCGCTGGCCGGCTGAATCGCGGCACTCAACCCATCGGGTCGACGCCGGATTCCACGGCATCCGCCACCGGAGTGGCGTGAGGTTCGGGGTAGAACGGCGGCGTCAGCGTGCCCCACTGCACGCAGCTCCATCGCCCATCGGTGATCGGCGCCAGCACCACCGACTCGGCGTTGCGCAGGTGATGGTCGACCACGAAACTGCCGTCGACTCCGGCCAGCACCGCGGCGGCCAGCCGGATCGCCGCCCCGTGGCTGACGACGACGATGTCATCGGTCCAGTCCTGATCGTCGAGGTAGCGCATCCGCAGGTCGGTGAGGACGGGCACATAGCGGTCCAGCACCTGCTCGCCGCTCTCGCCGCCGGGCAGCGCCAGGTCCCGTTCGCCCTCATGCCAGCGCTGGTAGACCGCGTTGAATTCTGCGACGGCCTCATCGTCGCTGCGGTTTTCTAAATCACCGACCTGAACCTCGTGAATGCCGGGGACTTCGCGGGCCGGCACGTGCAGCTCGGCGCTGATCTCCGCGGCAGTCTCCGCGGCCCGGATCGCCACCGAGTGCACCAGCAGCCCCGCTCGTCGCAAACCGCTGCGCGCAAAGTCGCGCGCCTGATCGTGTCCCAACGGCGTCAGCTGCGTCCCCGGCGGGCGGGTGTCCAACCGGCGGTCGACATTGCCGTAGGACTGACCGTGCCGCAGCAGCACCAACCGGCCGCTCATCGCCCAAACCCCTCGCCGGTGGGTTTGCCTTGCCGCAGCCGGGCCAACCAGCGCGACGCTTCGGTTAGCTGCGGCGGCTCAACGCCCGCGGGCGCCCCGGTCGGCCAGGAGCCCAGGTATCGCACATCGGCACAACGACGGTGCAGCGCCCTGAGGGCCTCCGCGACAGCGTCGTCGTCGATGTGGCCGACACAGTCCACGAAGAACAGGTAGGTACCCAGCACGATGCGGGTGGGCCGGGATTCGATCCTGGTGAGGTCGATATCGCGAATTCCGAACTCGGTCAGTGCCGACACCAGGGCGCCTGGCACGTTGTCGAGTCCCAGCACGACCGATGTCCGATCGGCCCCGGTCCGGGCCGGCGGCGGGCCGGGTTGGCCAACCAGCAGAAAACGGGTGCGGGCGTTGGGTTCGTCGACGATGCCTTCAGCCAGCGCCGCCAGCCCGCAGCGTTCGGCGGCGAGCGGTGAGCTCACCGCCGCGTCGACGCGATCGTCGGCCACCTGCCGCGCCGCTTCGGCATTGGAGTTCGCCGGCCGCAGCTCGACGCCGGGCAGATGGGCGGCGAGCCAGCGCCGTACTTGTGCCGCGGCGACCGGGAACGCCGCCAGCGTACGCACCTCGGCGGCGGTGCGGCCAGGCTTGACGGCGATGCTGAAGGCCACATCGAGGATCGTCTCGGCGAACACCTGCAGCGGCGAACCGCTCGCCAAGTTGTCAAGCGTGGGCGTCACCGACCCGTCGATCGAGTTCTCGATCGGCACGCACGCGTAATCGGCGGTGCCATCCCGGACCGAGTCGAGCGCGGCGGGCGTGCTGTCGGTAGGCAAGGCCCGCAAGGCATCTGGGTCGTGCTCTGGCACCAGGCCGGCAGCGATCAGCTGCAGCAGCGCCGCTTGACTGAACGTTCCTTCCGGACC
>JAFAQO010000446.1 GCA_019246375.1 Mycobacterium sp.
GGCAAGTATGGCCCGTGCGCGCGATGCGGAGGTCGGCCTGACTCCGCTACTGACCATGGGACCGAGACCGATCTGGGCCGGTGCGATGGATGGAGTCGCGGCGGCCGTCCGTGAGTTCTACGACCTTCCAGGTTCGATCGACCGGCAATTGGACTCGATTGTCGAAGTCGACTTCCGCTTGACATTCAGCCATATGTTGCAGCCCATGAGCGCGATCGACGATGCGGTCCAGCAGATCCACACCACACTGCGGGCTTTGTTCGAGGCCGCTGCCAACCAGAGCAATGCCCAAGACAGCCTGCCTGCAGAGATCCGAGACCCGGCTAAGCCAGTGGGCGTCCCTTCTTAATCCGCCGGTCCACATCCCACAGCAGCACGTTGAACGGAAACTGCCGGATAAACCCCGGCATGAGGAGGTTGGCCGTCCGCACGAGCGCCATCAACCGGTAGAACCGCCGTTGCTTGGCGGCATCCCACGGCATCCGCATCTCGTCTCGGAACCGTTGCGGCAGAAAGCCCGTGGTAATCAGCAGCGAGAGACTCTCCGGCAACCGGCGCACTAGTCGCGGCAGGGTCACGCCCGGCATCCGGGCCATTGCGATCGGATAGAGGTATTCCCGTACAGCGGCGTCGATGTGCACTTTCTCCAGGGACTCGCGCCAGTACCGGTCGAAGGCGGTCCGATCCGATGGCCACAACTCCGGCGGAACCTGCAACGTGGTGCCCAAGGCCATGCCCTCGCGATAATGACGGTCGGCGTCCTCGTCGTCCATCTCGCCGACGAAGGTCCGGTAGATGTCGACGGCGCCCTTGTAGAGGCATGCCGCCACCCACAGCTGCAACTCCGGGTCGAAGGCGTTGTAGTGCACCGGGCTCTCGGGTGTCGAGTACACCTCTGCATGCGCCCGGTTCACCGCCTGCCGAAAGGCGGCCTTTTGCGCCTCGCTGCCGGCGATCGCCACGGCGAGGTAGGTAAACGTAGTGCGCGCCCGCTTGATGGGATGCAAGTCGACTCGGCCGCTTTCGACCCGGCTCTCCAGGACGCCGTAGCCAACCGCGGGACGCGCCAGCTGCATGATCACATTGGCCGGCCCCGCCAGCAACGCCACTCCCATTAAGCCGTCGTCGATACTGGTTTGCCGCAGCTGTGCTCTTCGCCGGCGCGTCGAACGTGCGCCGGGCGGGTCGGCGATCGCACGCTCGACGTGCCGGATTGGTTCGCGCACGGTAATTGCCACACCTGCCCGCTAATTGTGAGAACGGCTGTTTCCTGATATTGGCCACGCCCGCTGCCCAGTGTCAAGATGGTGCTCATGGCGTTGACGCAAACGACGAGCGCGCGCCCATACCGCGGAGTGGAGCCCGCTGAGCGGCTGGCGGAGCGCCGAAGCCGGCTGCTGACCGCCGGCCTGGATTTGCTTGGAGACGACCAACAGGACATGGCCGCCTTCACGGTCCGCGGTATCTGCAGTCGGGCCGGACTGGCAGCCCGGTACTTCTATGAGAGCTTCGCCGACAAAGAGGAGTTCGTCTGCGCGGTCTTCGACTGGGTCATCGCCGATCTGGCTGCTACAACGCAGGCTGCGGTGGCTGCTGCACCACCCCGCGAGCAAACTCGGGCGGGCATGGCCAATATCGTGCGGACCATCGCCGGGGACGCCCGCGTCGGACGCCTGCTGTTCAGCGCACTACCGGCCAACGCCGTGCTGGTACGCAAGCGCGCCGAGTCCAGCGCGCTGTTCGCAATACTGTCCGGCCAGCACGTCCGTAGTGCGCTGCAGGTCCCCGAGAACGACCGGATCAAGGCCGCCGCGCACTTTGTGGTCGGCGGGGTGGGCCAAACCATAGGTGCCTGGTTGGCGGGAGACGTTCGCCTCGATGCCGACCAGCTCGTCGACCACCTGGCGTCCCTGCTCGACGAACTCGCCGATCCGGCCCTGTACCATGCGTAATGGCTTACTGCCGTCGCGGTAGAGCCGTAGTTGGCGCGGAAAGTTCGAGTAGCCAATGCGCCGATTCCGGTTTCGTCACCGGATGGGCGTGGAAAACGCTAGTGGCTTACCGGCGCCCGTCGATCGGCGGCCGTCTTCGGCACCGCCTGCGTGTCAGCATCTACGAATTGCTTTGTCCAGCAAGCAAATTCGAGTGTAATGCCGTCCGGGTCCTGGAAGTAGAACGAGCGCACATATACACCGGGATGCACGCTTGCAGAAACCTGCATCTCGCTCTCGTCGTGGTTGAGGATCGGCCCGACCCGCACCCCTTTGTCCTTGAGCCGCTGCCGGTAAGCGTCGAACTTTTCGGCCGGTACGTGAAATGCCAAGTGGTTCATCGTGCTGACGGCGCTGGTAATTTCTCCGATGCCGGGAATGGCCGCCGGAGACGAGAGGCCCGGAACGCGGTCGGGTGCGTCAGCGAACCAGAAGAAGGCGACGCAGTCGCCGTTGCCGGCGTCGAAGAAGAAGTGCTGTCCCTGGCCTCCAGGCAGATCGAGAGATTTGATCAGCGGCATGCCCAGAATATTGCTGTAGAAGTCGACGGTGCGGGCCATGTCCGAACAGACAAGCGCGACATGGTTTATGCCAGCCAGTTCGAATTCGGCGTTGGTGTTGTGCGGCTTGATCATTTCGCGACTCCCGTCGGTCTCCGGGACGATCGGTGGCCCTGGTCAAGACCTGAATCCGAATCTAACATCACAAGCAGGTCCGCTCCAGGTTGGCCACATCGGGGAGGTGCGCAAGGGTGTCGACTGTGTCCGAGCAGTGGGGCCGGCGCGCTGAGTCACCGACGCATCGCGGCCGGCGGACCCGGACTGCCATCGACCCCGCCGCTGAAGCACGGGCGCGGTCGGCGACACGTCGTCGCCTGTCGAACCGCGAACGCGTCCAGGAGTCCGCCGCTGCGGCCGGGATGATTAATGTATCGCCGTTGGCGATGCTCAATAATGACTTCGATCGCTACTGGGCCGAAATGCCCGCTGTGCCTAACCAATCCATTGCCGAGACGGGCAGATGCGCTCGCGAGGCTCGCCTCCGAACGCCGGCCAACGTCTTCGACCGAGCCAGTTATGGCAAGGAGGTCTGTTGATATGACTCGGGGTATTGGCGCGCCGGGGGTTATCCGTGAGTTCGTCGGGCTGCCGTCGCCCACCGCAAGGCGCGCTGGCGCCGGCGGGCATCCCTGCCAGGGGCTGTATCACCGCGGCGTCGGACGCAAGCCCAAGGTGGCGATAATCGCGGCCCACTTTCAAATCGACTTCTCCGAGCACTATCTCGCCGACTACATGGCCACCCGCGGCATCGGGTTCTTGGGCTGGAATACTCGCTTCCGCGGCTTCGAAAGCAGCTTCTTGCTCGACCATGCGCTGGTCGACGTCGGCGTCGGTGTGCGCTGGCTTCGCGAGGTTCAGGGTGTGGAAACAGTTGTGCTGCTGGGAAATTCCGGCGGTGGCTCGTTGATGGCCGCCTACCAGTCACAGGCCGTCGAGCCGAACGTGACTCCGCTGCCGGGGATGCGCCCGGCGGCCGGAATCACCGACCTGGTCGGCGCCGACGGCTACATTGCCAGCGCCGCGCATCCCGGGCGCCCCGACGTGTTGACCGCCTGGATGGACGCGGCCGTCGTCGACGAGAATGATCCGGTCGCCACCGACCCCGACCTCGACCTGTTCAATGAAACCAACGGCCCGCCTTACTCGGCGGAATTTCTCAGCCACTACCGGTCGGCGCAAGTTGCTCGCAACCACGCCATCACCGACTGGGCGGAGACAGAGCTCAAACGCGTTCGGGCGGCCGGGTTCTCCGATCGTCCGTTCAGCGTGATGCGAACGTGGGCCGATCCGCGCATGGTCGACCCCAGCATCGAACCGACCAAACGCCAGCCCAATATGTGCTATGTCGGCGCCCCGGTCAAGGCCAACCGCTCGGCACATGGAATCGCCGCGGCGTGCACCCTGCGCAACTGGCTGGGCATGTGGAGTCTGCGGGTGGCACAGACGCGTGCCGAGCCGCACCTAGCGCGCATCAATTGCCCAGTCCTGGTGATCAACGCCGAAGCAGACACCGGAGTCTTTCCATCCGACGCCCAACGCATCTTTGATGCGCTGGCCAGCACCGATAAGAAGCAGGTGTCCATCGACACCGACCACTACTTCACCACTCCGGGGGCGCGCAGCGAGCAGGCCGACACCATCGCCAAGTGGATCGCCAAGCGGTGGCGCTAGGGATCGCTCGTTCTGGGCAAGACGCGGCCGATGTAGTCAACCAACCGACCGGTTATTAGATTGATGAGGACTGGCCCAGCCGGCGCGACGGGAAGCCCCCGGGAAAAAGGAAAGCGAAACCATGCCGATCGCGATAAACCCTGAGCATCATGAGCTGGCTGATTCGGTGCGGTCCCTGGCAGCACGGGTAGCCCCATCGGAGGTCCTGCACGCCGCACTTGAAACCCCGCTCGATAACCCTCCGCCCTATTGGGAGGCCGCCGCCGAGCAAGGGCTGCAAGGCGTTCACCTCGCCGAATCGATCGGAGGCCAAGGTTTCGGCATTCTCGAGCTGGCCGTGGTGCTGGCCGAGTTCGGCTACGGCGCGGTGCCCGGTCCGTTCGTGCCGTCAGCGATCGCCAGCGCGCTGATCTCCGCGCATGACCCGGACGCGAAGGTGCTCGCCGAGCTGGCGTCCGGCGCCGCCATCGCCGCGTGTGCACTCGATTCCGGCCTGACCGCCACCCGGCACGGCGATGGGTTGGTGATCCGCGGTGAGGTCCGTGCGGTACCCGCCGCGGGTCAGGCCGCAATACTGGTCTTGCCGGTGGCGATCGACAGCGGCGAAGAATGGATCGTGCTGCGCGCCGAGCAGCTCGAAATCGAGCCGGCAAAAAGCCTTGATCCGCTACGGCCTATCGCGCATGTGCGCGCCAACGCCGTCGAGATCGGCGACGACGCCGTTTTGAGCAACCTGAGCATGATCGCCGCGCGTGCGCTGATGTCTACCTTGCTGTCGGCTGAGGCCGTTGGCGTCGCGCGGTGGGCCACCGATACCGCGTCGGCTTACGCGAAGATTCGCGAGCAGTTCGGCAGGCCCATCGGCCAGTTCCAGGCCGTCAAACACAAGTGCGCCGAAATGATCGCCGACACCGAACGGGCCACCGCAGCGGTGTGGGATGCCGCGCGCGCGATCGACGAAGCCAGGGAAAAGAAATGGGAGATCGCGTCACCGGCGGTCGAATTCGCTGCGGCGGTGGCGGCGACCTTGGCCCCGGCCGCCGCTCAGCGCTGCGCTCAGGACTGCATCCAGGTGCACGGCGGCATCGGCTTCACCTGGGAGCACGATACGAACGTCTACTACCGGCGTGCGCTGCTGCTGGCCGCGTCTTTCGGCCGCAGATCCCAGTATCCGCAGCGTGTGGTCCACACCGCGACAACCACCGGTATGCGAGAACTGGACATCGACCTGGACCCCGACACCGAAAAACTGCGGGCCGACATCCGGGCAGAAGTCGCGGCGCTTAAGGCGATTCCACGTGAGGAACGCACCGCTGCCATCGCCGAGGGCGGCTGGGTGCTGCCGTATCTGCCGAAACCGTGGGGCCGAGCGTCCAGCCCGGTCGAGCAGATCATCATCGCTCAGGAGTTCCCCACCGGGCGGGTTAAGCGTCCGCCGATCGGCATCGCGGCGTGGATCGTTCCCTCGATTGTGGCGTTCGGCACCGACGAGCAAAAGCAGCGGTTCCTGCCGCCGACTTTCCGCGGTGAGATGATTTGGTGCCAGCTGTTTTCCGAGCCGGGCGCCGGTTCGGACCTCGCCGGTCTTAGCACCAAGGCGACCAAGGTCGACGGTGGCTGGCGGCTCACCGGCCAGAAGATCTGGACCACCGCCGCCCAGTTCTCCGACTGGGGCGCGCTGCTGGCCCGCACCGATCCCGCCGCGCCGAAGCACAACGGCATCACGTACTTCCTGCTGGACATGAAGAGCGAAGGCATACAGGTGCGGCCGCTGCGCGAGCTGACCGGCGGCGCGATGTTCAACACCGTCTTCATCGACGACGTCTTCGTGCCCGACGAGCTGGTGCTCGGTGAGGTGAACCGGGGCTGGGAAGTCAGCCGCAACACGCTGACCGCCGAACGAGTATCCATTGGCAGCAGCGAGGCGCCGTTCCTGGCCAACCTCGACAGGTTCGTCGAGTTCATGCGCGACGGCCAGTTCGACCAGGTCGCGCAAAACCGCGCCGGCCAGTTGATCGCCGAGGGCCACGCCGTCAAGGTGCTCAATATGCGGTCGACGCTGTTGACGCTGGCCGGTGGGGACGCGATGCCGTCGGCGGCGATTTCCAAGCTGCTGTCGATGCGCACCGCACAGGACTACGCCGAATTCGCGGTGTCCACGTTCGGCAGCGACGCCGCGATCGGCGACCCTGAGGAGCTGCCTGGCAAGTGGGGCGAGTATCTGCTGGCCAGCCGGGCCACCACGATCTACGGCGGCACGTCGGAGGTGCAGCTCAACATCATCGCCGAACGACTGCTGGGCCTCCCCCGCGACCCGTAGCCCTCGAGACAGCCGCCAGGCAGACGCCAGGGTTGCGATTCCACCAGATCAACGACCCACGTTTCTGTTTCGCGCAGCAGTGGGAGCCCGTCATGTCAGCAGCGCAACCGATCCGTCGCCGCGAGCAAGGACCCGTCGGCGAGCGCGCCACGCTGGAGTCTTTCCTGAACGACTACCGAGACATCGCGGTGCGCAAGGTCGCCGGCCTCTCCGATGCCGATGCCCGCCGCCGGCTGGTCGCGTCGCCGACAACCGTGGGTGGGCTGATCAAGCACCTGCGCTGGGCGGAATACGGCTGGTTCGATCAGCTTCTGCAGGAACGACTCGACGACAACCGTCGCACGCACGAGCGCGAATGGGAGTTCCAATTCCTCCCCGACGAGTCACTCGCCACGCTGATCGCGGACTACCAAGCACAGTGCGAGCAGTCCCGACGTATCGCCGCGCACTATCCGCTCGATCACCAAGTGCCACACCGTCGGATTGGGGCGGTGTCGCTGCGCTGGATTTACGTGCACATGATCGAAGAAACCGCGCGCCACACCGGACAACTGGATATCTTGCGCGAACAACTCGATGGCGCAACAGGATTCGACGGCTAAGCCGCTTCAGGCAAGCCGCAGCGCCTACTCCTTTTCGTCTTTGTCGTCCTTTTTGTCTTGGCCGTCTTTGTCGTCGCCTTCCTCGCGCAGCTCCCGTTTGAGGATCTTGCCGGTCGAGTTGCGCGGCAACTCGTCGAGGAAGACCACGTCGCGCGGCACCTTGTACTTGGCCAGCTGGTCCTTCACGTGCTTTTTGACGGTGTCCTCGTCGAGATCGGAGCCATCCTTCTTCACGACGAAGGCCTTCAACCGGTGACCCCACTCTTTGTCTTCGACACCAATCGCGGTGGCCTCCACCACGTCGGGAAGCCCGCTGATGCAATCCTCGACTTCAGCGGGGAAGACGTTCTCGCCCCCGGACACGATCATCTCGTCGTCGCGACCGCTGATAAACAGCAGGCCCTTCTCGTCGAAGTAGCCGACGTCACCCGAGGACAGCATGCCGTCGATGATCTGCTTGCCGCCGCCACCGGTGTAGCCCTCGAACGGGAAGCTGCTGCCGACGAAGATCCGCCCGACCTCGCCCTGCGGCAGCTCCTTGCCGTCGTCGTCGAAGATCTTGATCTTGACCCCTTTGACAACCGCTCCCGCCGTCGACGAGTTGTACTCCAAGTGCTTGGGCTCGGCGATGGTGGCGAAGGCGATCTCGGTCGAGCCGTACATGTTGTAAATGACCGGTCCGAACTCCTTGAGCCCCCGCTCGGCCACATCGGCGTTCAGCGCCGAGCCGGAGACGAAGATGATCCGCAGGCTCGACAGATCGGGCCGCTCGTCCATCTTTTCCAGTGCTTCCAGCATCCGCGACAACATCACCGGAACGACGATGATCGCGGTCGTCTTGTGCTTCTCGATGTCCTGCAACACGACATCAGGCTTGAACTTGCGGTGCAGCAGCAGCGTCGAGCCCAGGAAACCTCCGATGGTGGCGTGTAAAAAGCCCAGGGCGTGGAACATCGGTGCCGGCAGCGCCGTCACCTCGCCGGCCTTGAACGGAACATGCGACAAGATGCCGCCGATCGGCCCCAGGCTCGGCGGGGTGCTGCGGTTCGCGCCCTTAGGAGTGCCGGTGGTGCCGCTGGTCAGAATGATGATCGACGAGTGCTTGCTCGCCTTCGGCGCGGGCTTTTTGCTGCTGTTTTCGATCAAGTCGGCCAGCGTCTCGTCCTTGCTGTTCGACTTCTCGTCCGAGTCGGGATTGGTGCCCAGCGCCCGCAGCTTGCCCAGCGGCGGCTCGGCTTTGCTGACGTCTTCGCTGTATTCGTCGTCGTAGATGATCAGTTTGGCGTCTTCGCGCTCGGCCACCTCCTTGATCTGCGGGCCGGAGAACGAGCTGTTCAGCAGGATGATGCGGGCACCGACCCGTGCGCACCCGAACTCAGCGACGGCAAACCAGCGACTGTTGCGCGCCAGGATCGCCACACCGTCCCCGCCCCTGACACCCTTGTCCAGCAGACCGTGGGCGACCGCATTGGCGGCGTCGTCGAGCTCCTTCCAGGTGAACTCGCCCTCATCGTCGATAATGGCTACCTTGTCCGGGCTGCGCCGGGCATGCAAGGCGGGAAGCATCCCGATCTCGCCCCACTTGCGGATGTCGTTGGCCATCGCGGCCACGTTCTGCGGTGCCTCGATCGGGAACCCACCGGCTTCGAAGATTTTGCGGGCATAGTGCAGTTCAGCCAGGCCACGGTCGGCGTACTGCTGAACTTTCGGGACCGCTTTCCACGGTAATAAGTCACTGAAGTTAGGCATAAGTTCACTTTATGTGACGCAGGTCGCATTAGCTGGGGAAATTTTACGATGAACCCATGGCCGGCCCGGTGTCCCTGGACGTGGACGGACGCCAAGTCGCCGTCACCCACCCCGATAAACTCATCTTCCCCGGCCGGAACGGTGGCGCGGGCCTCACCAAGCTTGACTTGATCCGCTATTACCTGAGCGTTGCTGACGGCGCCCTTCGAGGGGTCGCCGGGCGTCCGATGATTCTGAAGCGGTTCGTCAAGGGCATCGCGCAGGAGGCG
>JAFAQO010000477.1 GCA_019246375.1 Mycobacterium sp.
CAGCTGTATGTCGGGTCTCGAACATATGCCTCAACGATAGCGCGTGTGTCGGGTGCCTGACATAGTCGCCGACAACCTGGGTACCTCTGAGAGGCGCCAACGCGTGAAGGGGCGGCCAGATGACTGAAAAACATGAGCGCAATGCGATTTTGGCGCAGTTGCCCGAGGCCGAGTCGGCCGTGTGGAACCGCACCTGCAGGTAGAACATAGCGAGCTGAAACAACCGGCCTATGAGCCCGGGAAGCCAATCGCAGATATCTGGTTTCCGTTGACGTCGGTGTATTCCCTGGTTGCGGTGGCTGACGGCCGGATCACGCTGGAGGTCGCCACGGTCGGCCATGAAGGAATGGTTGGGCTACCGGTGTACCTGGGCGCTACCACCAGTACCCAAGCGGCGTTTTGCCAAATTCCCGGCGACAGCGCACGTGTCAGCGCTGAGCATTTCCGGCAGGCGCTAAGCCACGACGGCACGCTCCACGCGCTGCTGAACCGCTTTACTCAGGCGACGATGGTGCAGGTGGCCCAGAATGTGGTCTGCAACCGCAGCCATACGACCGATACCCGAATGGCCCGCTGGTTGATGACCACGCAGGACCGCGTCGGCCGCGAGGAGTTCCCGCTCACCCAGGAGTTTCTTGCCCAGATGCTGGGAGTGCACCGGCCCACCGTCTCCGAAACCGCCCAGCGAATCCAAGCCCAGGGCCTGATCCGCTATAGCCGCGGCATTATCACCATCACCGACCGAGACGGGCTGGAGCGAACCATATGCGAGTGCTATCGCATCATTAAGGATGAATTCGACGACCTACGGAATCACCGCAAAAACCAGTGACAACCGCCTTGGCTGTTTCACGATTGGGTCTCCATCAACAGCAGGGCGCCGTTGACACTGCCGTCCGACGGAGCTTGAAAGCCCGTGCAGCTCACCCGCACTTGAGTGGGCCGGCCTCGCCGGTTGACGGCCTCCACTGTGGCCTCTCCCGCGTTTTCCGGGTCTACAAACGCACTGCCGATCAGCGGACGAACTTGCTCCAACGGCAGCCCGATGTCGAGACTGGTGAGGGGCTGCCCCGTTGTTTCGTCGGAGCGCAGACCCCACAGTTCCTCGCAGCCGCGGTTCCACACCACCACCCGCATCTCGCGATCGACGAGCACCATACCCAGATGGACAGAGTTGATCAGCGAGTCGAGGAAGGTGCGGGCGTCTTCGAGTTCGTTGCTGCGCTCGCGCAGGGCGTCGTTGATGGTATGCAGCTCGTCGTTGGTGGACTGCAGCTCCTCGTTCATCGTCTCGAGTTCTTCGTTGGTGGACTGCAGCTCCTCGTTGGTGGTCTCCAGTTCCTCAACCGTGGACTGCAGTTCTTCGTTGGTGGTCTCGAGTTCTTCGTTGGTCGACTGCAGCTCTTCATAGGCCGTTTCGAGCTGCCGGTTGGTCTGCACGACCTTGTCCAACAGCGCCCTGGTCGCGCTCACATCGAAAAACACGATCGACACGCCGAGCAGTCCGTTTTCGGCGTCGACAAGCGGGTTCACGTGGATCTCGAACCACACAGTTTCCGCGCCGGGGCGGTGCCATCTGACGTCTGGGATCCTGGCCGACCGGCGCTCCACCTTGGCCTGCTCGATATACGCTCGTAACTCGACCGGCCGGTACGAGACCTCCAGGTCGCGCAGCAGCCGGCCGATGTCGCGGGCTGACAACCCGAATAGCGTTTCGGCTTGCTGGTTGATCATCGCCACGGTGTCTTCACCGGTCACCACGATCTGGGCAACAGGGCTGGCCCGAAATGCCATGTCCCGCACTGTGGCTAAGCCTGGCAGGTCACCATGCCGGTCATACAGCGTCATCCCGGCGTCATAGCGATCCAGACCGCTGTGCAAGCCGACCGCCTTGCGGAAGACCCGATGCTTAAGGTTCAGCGGCGTGAACCGATCACTGTGGCTCAACAACATCTCGGCATGCCCGAGAAACAACGTTCCTTGAGGAGCCAACGCAAAATGCAGGCGCCCCAGAACGTTTCGTTGTGTTTCTGCGTTCATGTACATCAAGACGTTGCGGCAGACCAGCAGATCCACCCGGGAGATCGGGGCGTCCTTGACAAGATCGTTGCGCCCGAAGATCACACCGCGACGCAGATCCTTATTAAAGATGTACCGGCCGTTGAGGTGTTCAAAGTACCGGTCCAGCAGATGCTCCGGCACCGACTCGACGGCCTTGGCATCGTAGGTGGCGGCTCGGGCCTCGGTAAGTGCGTCCTCGTCAACATCAGTCGCGTAAATCTTCACGCGCTGTCGAAACCCATCCGGGTCAATGGCCTCAGCCAGCAGCATGGCCAAGCTGTAGGCCTCCTGACCGGACGCACACCCCGCGCTCCAGACCCGGATAGGGTCATCAGGGCCGCGGTCGGCGAGCATTCGGGGAATGACGTCCGTTGTGATGTAGTCCCAGGCTCCCGGGTCACGGAAGAACGCCGTGACGTTGATCAGGATGGTGTTGAACAGGGCTGAGAACTCGTCGGAGCTGGCCTGCAATACGTCGAGGTACTGCTCGAAGCTTTCATAGCCGGCCTGAGCCATGCGGTGGCGTACCCGCCGCATGAGTGAGGTCCGCTTGTATCCGGTGAAATCGAACCCTCGCGAATCTCGCATGTACCGCAGCAGGGCCTCGAATGGTTCGTCTGTTTTCGTGTCCGTTTTCGCGTCCATTTTCGTTCCGTCCGCCGACAACGCGTCGCCGAACCTGAACACTACAGAGGCTATAGATGATTTTCTGGACCTATGACAGCCCAGACTGTCTTTCCCGAGGGTGTCGGCGTGTTGCCCCAGGCGCGGCACAGCGCAACAACGATCGCCAGTCCGGAGACTCGCTCGCCGCCGCGAAAACGGTTCTCATGACGGACCGCCGGCATCGAGCTGTCGTCCTCCACCGCGACGGTAACCGTGGTGCCGTCGGTTTCCAGCCGCAACATTGGCGCGCTGGTGGCGTGTTCCAGCACGTTCTCGACGAATACGTTGACAATAACGGTCGCTACCGGGATGAGCTTGGCCTGCGACCACTCCGCCAGCACTTCGGCTACCAAATCGCGGGCTCGCCGCAGGCTCTTTGGCGATGCCGGGAGTTCTGCGCGGATGCGGCGGCGGCCCCGTCGACTGTGGTCGGCGGCCCTGCGGAGCGCGATGTCGACGGTTGGGTACACCGGCACGTAGCGCGCGACGCCGTTGCGCGCGATGGCTTGGCGTCCTTGCGTATGTCCACACACCAGGATGATCGGGACGTCGGGCCAGGTGCTGACGTGCCAGCGGGCGCTGGTGAACACCGACCAGGCTGACGAAGCGGAAACCTCCAGCGAGGAGACGTCGACCAGGACCGCCTGGGGTTCGTCCAATGCCGCCTTGATGACGCTGTTCCGAAGTTCCAGATAGGTGGTGCTATCGAGCACGCCACTGATCGTGAGCAGACAAGTCGAACCTACGGTGTCCGCAGCAACCGTCAACTGGCTGGCCTGCCTACTCACTGGCTTGGCCCTCCTTCACGTAGGCCTCCGTCAACCGGCTGCCCAACACCGACATCGCATGCTCTGCCTCGTCGGCGAGCGCCTGGTACCGCTCGCTCAGCATGCTGGGGGCAACCTGCCCGGCCAGACGTCGCGACAGCTTGGCCTTCTCCTGCAGGCTGCGCACAGCGACCCACAGCGCGTCCTCAACCTCTTCGTCACGGGCGCGCAGCAACGCCTCAGCCGTCCATGCGTGGCCGACCTGGCAACGGTAGTTTCCCTCGCTGACTGAGATCAGCGACCCATTGCAATCGGGGCAGCTATAGCCGGACGGTGGTCCGAGCGCTTCGGTGTCGAATTCCGTCGAGAACCGTCGCGCCATCGCAATTCGATTTTCCAGCTCCATTCGGTTGTCCGATTCCATCTCGCGTTCCTCGAATACTCGGTCGGCCAGCTGCTTGAGCAGGCCGCCCACCTCCGCCGCCGGCGCTTCGTTGTCAACCACACCGGCATCGATAGCGTTCTGCGGCATGGCGGGAAAGAGAGCGTCGGCGGGCGACTGGGCGATCGTGATGCCGCCGCGGGCGCGGATGGCCGCCGATCCCAGTACGCCGTCGTCGAGCACACCAGACAGCAGCACCCCGACCGCGCGTTGACGGTAGGCCAGCGCCACCGAGCGGAACAGCGCATTGATGGCGGGCCGGTGGCCGTTCTCCGTAGGCCCCTCCGACAGCACGATTCGGTGGTCTAGCACGAGCAGATGGCGATTCGGGACCGCCACGTGGATGATGCCTTGCTCTAGTGGCGCGCCGTCCTCGGCGGTCACCGCCGGAAGCGGCCCGTTGCGGTCGATGATGCGGGCCAGCACGCTGGGTGCACCCGCCGGCATGTGCAAGACGACCACTACCGCATACGGCAAGTCGGGCGGCAGGCCGGCAGCCAACTGGCTGAGCGCCTCAACCCCACCAGCCGAGGCACCCACCGCTACCACGTTGAGGGTGCTGTTTTCATCTGCCATCGCGCTCGCCACCGTTTTGGTGAATACCCACCGGGCTGCGCAGGCAACCTGTTATCGGGAAGTGAAACCAGGCTATCTCAGTTTTTCACTGGCCAACAGGGCCGCTACCTCAAACTCGCAAGACGGCGTTGGGCGCGTGTGGAATAAGCGAGTCAGCGCTGCGGCACGGCGACGTCGGGCAGAGCGAAGGGCGGTGCGCCGACGCCGACAACCGAGCACGTCCCCCAAGGGGTTTGCTCGGTGATGCGCCCGGCGGCGCTACGCTCACCGACGACCAGCGTCACCTCCCGGCTGCGCTTGAGACCGTCAGCCGACAGCTGATCGAAAATCGTTCCCTGCCAATGATATTTGCCGTCGATAGGGTCGAGGCGGCCGGCCAGCCGAACACGCACCTGCCGGCAAGCATCGGCGATCGTCAGCGTCGCTGGGCCGTCATAAGTCTCGACTTCGACACCCGCACTTGGCGATAGGTCAAACGCCTGCGCCGGCGGATGATGCGGGGGGCGTCGCAAATGAACGCGCTCGTTGAATACCTGCTGGCTGCTGCGTCGCACCTCGATACGCGTGCTTGCAGTGCGGTTCATCAGTCGCACGCACTCGACGGCGTAGCACGCCTGTGCTTCGTGATCCGGCCCCGAGATCAGAAAGTAGTTCGGGAAGCCGTGCACGGCGACACCGGCATAGGGCTCCATGCCGTCTTGCCACGCCTGCCGAATCGATAGTCCCCGGGCGCCTACCAGCGTCTCGTCGGTTAGCGTTTCTGGGATCGAAAACCCGGTGCCGTAGATAATCGCGTCAACGTCGTGGTGGATCCCCTCGCAGGTTCGGATGCCCGATGGCGTCACAGTATCGATGGGCGATCTCACGAGTTCAGGGGTTGGCCGCGGCTGTGTGCCGAGTACATGGCCACGCAGCCAACGCCGGGCTCGGGTCCGACGGGCGGGCAGCACCGGGACGATGCGTCGCGGGGGATGTGCGATCACCTTGACCGAGGCTGCGGAAGCGACCAGGCGGTCGATGAACTGACCCGTCGTGGCGTCGCCGCCGACGATGGCGATGCGCTTGCCGGTCGGGTCAAATTCGGCGTCCCAGGCGGCGGAGTGAAAGGACACTCCCCGAAAGTCGTTGCGACCGGCCAAGTCCGGAATCCACGGGACGTGCATTGGCCTGTACGCCGCAACGACCACCCGGCCGCGATAGCTTTCACCCGCGCGCGTTTTCAGCGTCCAGGTTTCGGCGCCGTCGTCGAACACCGAGCTGATCACCTTGCGACCCAACAACAGGTGACCGTCGAGGCGCGTCGGCCACGTGCGCCCGCCGTCTACCGCTTCCAGGACTATGAAGTCAAGGATGTCGCCCTGCAGCAAGCTGTCCGCGACGCACAAGCCGGTCGCGCCGGCGCCGACAACAATGACGGCCGTTTGGGTCACAGAAATCCGCTGCGAATCCACTGCCGGCGGGCGATGCGGCCCATCAAGCCGACCTCGGCCAGAAACGCCGCCAGCGGGGCGAACCCGGTCACCTGGACTTCGTGGCGGTGCGGGCTGGTGCGTACGGTCAAGCGTGCCTGACGTGGGTCAAGGCCGGCGCGCGCGTATGGGACCGGATTGGTGAACAGATAGCTGAAAAACAATCCGCCCAGCCCGTTGATGTTGGCCATGAACCACTTGTTGAACCGCGGCATCTCGGCCACCCGCTTGCGCAGACCGTCGCGTGCGAATTGGATGTGGCGGGCCTCCTCCGCGACGTGAATCCGCATCAGTCGCTGGATCATTGGCTGCATCTCGGGGTCGTCCATCATCTGGCGTTGCAGCGCGTCGAAGATCTCTTCACCGATCAGTGCCGCAACCCACAGCATGGCGCCGCGGAAAACCAATGGAAGGGCGTTGATGATGATCCGGTGATACAGCCGTGGACGCACCGGCTTGGTCCCGACCCGCTCGATGGCCTTGCCGAACATCACCATGTGTCGCGTTTCGTCGCCCAGTTCGGTGAGTGCGTAGTGCGACGCCCGTGACGTCGGGTCCTTGTGCATCAGCGTGCGCAAGAGCGCCTGGTTGAGGATGTTCTCGAACCAGATGCCCGCCGAAAGCGTGTTGACCAGTTCCTGGCGCGACAGCTCTATGCGCTGTGCGCGGGTCATCTGATCCCACATCGGCGTGCCATACAGCGACACGATTCGGGGCGGCAAGTAGAACTTGTCGGGGTCCAGCGGCGCATCCCAGTCGATGTCGACGATCGGCTCGTAGGACTTCTTGACCGAACCCTTCAGCAAACGCTCGGAGAACTCTTCGCGACTAGGTCCATCCGGCTTCACCGCAGTGGCCATGGCGCCGCTCCTCCTCATCGCTTCGCTCTGCATCGTCGCGACGCGGGCCGTCGCTGACGTCCCTTCATTGATGTCTCTTGTAAAGACGGTAGGGAGGTCGCCCGGAAGATGTCAATACCCTCGGTACTAGGTACTTGCGGTATCTGATGACGCGATGACATTAGGCTTTGCGGCATGGCGGGTCGGCATATCCACGTCATCGGCATCGGCGCCGGCGACCCGGACTACTTAACCGTCCAGGCGATCGAGGCGCTCAACGACACGCAGGTGTTCTTCGCGATGGACAAATGCGAAACCAAAAGCGACTTGGTGGCGCTGCGCCGCCAGATCTGCGAACGGTTCGTCCGCGAGCCCGGCTACCGATTCGTCGAACTGACCGATCCGCAGCGTTCCCAAGACGGCGATTACCGGGCAGCGGTATCGGACTGGCATGCGGCTCGTGCGCAGGTCTGGGCCACGGCCATCGGCACCGAACTGGGCTCCGACGGTGTCGGCGCGTTCCTCGCTTGGGGCGACCCGTCGCTCTACGACAGCACGTTGCGCATTCTCGAGGCGGTCGCCGCCGAGATAGACATCACTTACGACGTCATCCCTGGTATCACCGCCGTGCAGGCGCTGACAGCCCGGCACCGTATTCCGCTCAATGACGTCGGCGAACCCGTTCTGATCACCACTGGAAGGCAGCTGCGCGCGCACGGCTTTTCCGGCTCGGCCGTGGTCATGCTCGACGCCGAATGCTCGTTTCGCGGCTGCCCCGCCGGCACCCGGATCTGGTGGGGCGCCTACCTCGGCACCCCCGACGAGCTGCTGGTTTCCGGCACGGTCGGCGACGTGGGGTCACGGATCGCGGCGCTGCGCGCCGATGCCCGCGCTCGGCATGGCTGGATAATGGACACCTACCTGCTGCGCTCGGCGGACTGAGTCCGATTGTCCGCCTCGGTGCCGTGGCAGGATTTGTCCCTATGGGGCCGTTTCTCATCCGCGCCGCGGTTACCGGCTTCGCGCTGTGGGTGGTCACGCAGGTCGTCCACGGAATCAGCTTCGTCGGCGGCGACACCAGGCTGCAGCGGCTCGGGATCATCTTCGTTGTGGCGGTGATCTTCGGGCTGGTCAATGCGATCATCAAGCCGATCGTGCAGATCCTGTCGATCCCGCTCTACATCCTCACGCTCGGCCTTTTCCACATCGTCATCAATGCGTTCATGCTCTGGATCACCGCATGGATCACTGGCCACACCACCCACTGGGGCCTGCAGATCGATCATTTCTGGTGGACCGCGATCTGGGCTGCGATCGTCTTATCGGTCGTGAGCTGGGTGCTGTCCCTAGTGGTTCGTGATGTGAGGCGCAGCGCTCGCCGCTGACCGGCACACTGGATAGATGCCCGAACTACCCGAAGTCGAAGCGCTGGCCGACCACCTGCGCCGCCATGCCATCGGCAGGACGATCGGTCGGGTCGACGTTGCCGCGCTATCGGTGCTCAAAACCTTCGACCCGCCTATCAATGCGTTGCACACCCGGACGGTGGTCGGAGCCCAGCGGTGGGGCAAATACCTCGGATTGCACGCAGGCGAACTGTTTCTGATCACCCACCTGTCTCGTGCCGGGTGGTTGCGGTGGTCCGACAAGTTCGCCGCCGCGCCGCTGCGCCCCGGTAAGGGACCGATTGCGCTGCGGGTGCACTTGGGCACGCCGGGGGAGGCGCCCGGGTTCGACCTCACCGAGGCAGGCACCCAGAAGCGGCTGGCGGTGTGGCTCGTCGACGATCCGAACCGCGTGCCGGGGATCGCAGGGCTGGGCCCCGACGCGTTGGCGGTTAGTCCCGAAGACCTGGCCGGGTTGCTGGCCGGAAACAGCGGCCGGATCAAGACCGTCCTCACCGACCAGCAGGTGATCGCCGGCATCGGCAATGCCTACAGCGACGAGATTCTGCACGTCGCCAAGATCTCGCCATTCGCGACGGCCGGGAAACTGACCAGCGAACAAGTCGCGGTGTTGCACGACGCGATGGTGTCCGTGCTGACCGACGCGGTAAGCCGCTCGGTCGGCCAACAGGCCGCCATGCTCAAGGGGGAGAAGCGCTCCGGCTTGCGGGTACATGCGCGGACCGGCTTGCCGTGCCCGGTGTGCGGAGACACGGTGCGCGAAGTGTCGTTCGCCGACAAGTCGTTTCAGTACTGCCCGGCCTGTCAGACCGGCGGCAAAGTCCTGGCCGACCGGCGGATGTCGCGGCTGCTCAAGTAGTTATGCTGCGCGGATGACTCGCCAGAAGATACTGATCACCGGCGCAAGCTCCGGCCTGGGTGCCGGAATGGCTCGCGTATTCGCCGCCAAAGGCCGCGACCTGGCGTTGTGCGCACGTCGCGCCGACCGGCTTGACGAACTGAAAAGCGAACTGGGACAACGTTACCCGAATATCACCATCGCGGTCTCCGCGCTCGATGTCAACGATCACAAGCAGGTGCCCAAGGTGTTCGCCGAGCTATCCGAGGCGCTCGGCGGCATCGACCGGGTTGTCGTCAACGCCGGTATCGGCAACGGCGCGCCGTTGGGGTCGGGAAAGCTGTTGGCCAACAAAACCACCATTGAAACCAATCTGGTTGCGGCACTCGTTCAGATCGAGACGGCGCTGGAGATGTTCAAGACGTCGGGTTCCGGGCATCTCGTGCTGATCTCTTCGGTGCTCGGCGCCAGAGGCGTGCCGGGCGTAAAGGCCGCGTATGCCGCCAGCAAAGCCGGTGTGCGCTCGTTGGGCGAATCGCTGCGCGCCGAATACGCCAACGGCCCGATCAAAGTCTCCGTCATCGAACCGGGCTACATCGAGTCGGAGATGACCGCGAAATCGAAGAGCACAATGTTCATGGTGGACAACGAAACTGGCGTCAAAGCGATTGTCGCGGCGATTGAACGCGAGGGGGGCCGCTCCGCGGTGCCATGGTGGCCGTGGGCGCCGCTGGTGCAGCTGCTGCGAGTGCTGCCGCCTCCGCTGACCAAATACTTCGCCTAGCGCTCAGGGAGTTCGGCCCCGCTCCTCGCGGTAGCGGCGCACCAGCGCGTCGGTCGAGCTGTCGGACTGCTTCTCCGGTGAGGCCTCGTCGCTGATCACCGGCACTAGCGCCTTCGCCTGGGTCTTGCCCAGTTCCACACCCCACTGGTCGAACGAGTCGATACCCCACACCACACCCTCGGTGAATACTTGATGCTCGTAGAGGGCGACCAACTGCCCAAGCACTGACGGCGTCAGCCGAGTGGCCAGAATCGCCGTGGTCGGCCGGTTTCCGGGCATCACCTTGTGCGGTACCACATCGGCGGGGGTGTCTTCAGCGGCGATTTCCTCGGCGGTCTTGCCGAACGCCAGCACCTGGGTCTGGGCGAACAAGTTGCTCATCAACAGGTCGTGCATGCTGCCGGTGCCGTCGGCGGTGGGCAGATCTTCCAGCGGCTGCGAAAAGCCGATGAAGTCGGCCGGCACCAGCCGCGTGCCCTGATGCAGCAATTGGTAGAAGGCGTGTTGGCCGTTGGTTCCCGGTTCACCCCAGAAGATTTCACCGGTGCCGGTAGTGACCGGCGTGCCGTCCGCCCGGGTCGACTTGCCGTTGGATTCCATGGTCAGCTGTTGCAGATACGCCGGGAAGCGCGCCAGATAATCGGAATACGGCAGCACCGCATGCGTTTGCGCGCCGAAGAAGTTCGAGTACCAGAGGTTGATCAGGCCGAGCAGCGCCGGCGCGTTGGACTCCAGCGGAGCGGTCTTGAAATGTTCGTCGACAATGTGGAATCCGGACAGAAAGTCGGCGAAGGCCTCGCGACCGACCGCTGCCATCACCGACAGCCCGATCGCCGAATCGACCGAGTAACGACCGCCGACCCAGTCCCAGAAGCCGAACATGTTGGCGGTGTCGATACCGAACTCGTCGACCAGCTTCTCGTTTGTCGAGACCGCGACGAAATGCTTTGCCACCGCATCATCGCCGAGCGCGTCGGTCAGCCAGCGCCGTGCGGCCGTGGCGTTGGTCAACGTCTCCAGCGTGGAGAAAGTCTTCGAGGATACAATGAAAAGTGTTGTGGCAGGCTCTAAGTCGTCCAGCGTTGCGAGCAAGTCGGTGGGGTCGACGTTGGAGACGAACCGCGCCGAAATGCCGGCGTCGGCGTAATGGCGCAGCGCCTGATACACCATCACCGGGCCGAGATCCGAACCGCCGATGCCGATGTTGACGACGGTGGTGATCCGTTCTCCGGTGGCGCCTTTCCACTCGCCGCTGCGCAGCCGGTCAGTGAAATCGCCCATCCTGTCCAGCACGGCGTGCACATCCTCGACGACGTTGTGCCCGTCGATCTTTAGTTCGGCGTTGCGGGGCAGCCGCAAAGCG
>JAFAQO010000669.1 GCA_019246375.1 Mycobacterium sp.
GTACTGCGCCTCGGTGGCCGCGATCGCCGGGGTGTTCTGTCCCAGGAAGTTGGTGGCGACCAGTGCCGCCAGCTGAGCCCTGTTGGCTGCGATAACCGGCGGGGGCACCGTCATCGTAAAGGCTGCCTCATAGGCGGCCGCAGACGCCATGGCCTGGCTGGCTGCGTGTTGAGCGGCCGCGGCGGCGGTGTGCATCCACCCCACATACGGCGCCGTTGCGGCGGCCATCGCCGCCGAGGACGGACCCAGCCACTCTTCGCCGGTCAGTGTTGAGATCACCGACTGGGAGGCGGAGGCCGTCGTACTCAACTCGGCGGCCAGGTTGTTCCACGCCGCCGCGGCGGCCATCATCGGCCCCGACCCTGGGCCGGTGTACATGCGTAAGGAGTTGACCTCTGGGGGCAATGCGCCGAAATCGAAAGCCATTTCTTTAATCCTGTTCTTCGTTAATTGGATGGTTGCGCTTCTGTTCAGCTGGCGGCGTTGGCCGTATCGGCGTCTTAAACGACCGTCGGCTTGGGCATCACGGTGGGCTTGACGCCGTAGCGGGGCGCGCCGAAACCGACACCTCCGCGGCCGGCCGAGGCCACCGACGGCACGCCGGCCGGCATGGCTGTCACCGGCGCACTCTGTGGCGCAGCGCTGGTCCAGCCCGCCCCCGCCAACGTTGTGGGGGCGGGGCTGACCGCCGGAGTGCCCGCCGCGGCCCAGCTGGGCGGCACCGACAACCCGCCGACCGAGGACGCCTGACCCGCGTCTGCCAACACCGGCGTCAAACCGAAACCTGCAGAGCCCGTCGGCCCTACCGCCGCCGCGCCGCCCAGGTCATTCGGGAAACCGAAAGGAAAAGGAGCAGATGCGTCGAAGCCAGGCGGCGGTGTCCACGACACCGCTTGGGGGAGGAATTGACCTTGGCCCAGCGCAATGAAGTCGGACGCGGCGGAGCCAACATTCTGTTCCCACAAGAAAGGGGTACCGAGGAGAGCGCCCGTCGAGGACGAAAAAGCAGGCGGGTCCGCCGCTGCCGCCGCCGCGGGCGCCGCGCTGAGAGCTCCGGAGAGTCCCGACCCGGACGTCCCGGACCCGGTCAGCCCACCACCAAGTCCCGACAGCGACGCCGAACTGGTTGCGGCCTGGTTGGCCGCCTCAGTCTGCCCATAGGAACCGGCGCTGGTGCCCAGGGTGTTCACCAGCATCTGGTGAATCGCCGTGGCATGGCCGCTGACCTGCTGGTACCAGGTGCCGTAGGCGCCGAATTGTGCGGCCTGTAGCGCCGATACCTCGTCGGCGGCTGCGGGAACGATGCCCGTGGTCGGGGCCGCTGCGGCCGCATTCTGGGCGGCCATCCCGGAGCCGATGGTTTGTAGTGTGCTCGCCGCAGCCGTCAACGCCTCGGGCTGCGTGGTCACGAAAGACATGTACTTCTCCTCACGAAACAAGCCGCCATCAAAAGATCGGCGACGATGGTTATGTTGTGCGGCAGGACCCGGAAAAGGAGCTGCGAATTCTAGATTCCTCCGAAAAAGAGGAAATACTTTGGTAATGCATTTTTTACGCAGACTTTTCAACAACGCGGGTGCCGCTCTCTTCCGTAGGGTTGAGGGGAGCCCTCGAAGCCTGGCCGTGGGGCTCACCTGACGTGGGCCGCGAACGCCGCTGAACGCGGATAGCGGCAGTGGCCTCGCCGGCCGCGGCTCAGCCCTTGGATGTCATCTCGCTACTGGCCGACGTCCCGCATTGAGCGCCAAGGTATTCTTGTTGATGCTTGGGCCGTGTCGAGCGACTCGCTGGTATATGTGGTGATGCTTGCGCAGACCGTCCAGCAGAGCTTCTCACCTCCCGGATCCGCAATCCCACCAACGCTTTGCGCGCCGTCGTCGGGCGTTGGACCGCACCACCATGCCTAAGCCGAAAGGTAATGCGGACTTGGCCGCTGTCGTCGCCGATGACCATGAAACGGAAGGTTCTCCGCCATTTGGTGAGGCTCGCCGTCACTTCCAATGAAGAGCCGGGGCGCCGGCCGGTTACCTGAGAAGTCCCCGCTCCAAGCCGGATTTCAGTGTGACCGCAGACTGCAGGTATCGGTTAACCGCCCGCCAATGCGGTGGGTCGAATAACTGAGCCAATGGTCTCGTTACTGAGCAGGAATGGGCAGCGGCGGGGGCATTACGACAGTGTCGACCATGTAAACCTGGGCGTTTGCGGTGCCGATGCCGCCGCAGACCACGCCGGCGTCGTTGACCTTGAAGTCGTTGGCCGTGCCTGTGACGGTCAGGGTGTTGTCGGCGTCGAGCGTTTGATGCACGCCGTCTACCTGCGCCGGAGTCAGCTGCCCGTTCACCAAGTGGTAGGTCAGGATGCGGTTCAAGAATTGCCCGTCGGCCTTGAACCTGTCCATGGTGGGCGGATCGAGTTTTGCGAACGCTTTGTCGGTGGGGGCGAACAACGTGTACTGGCCCTTGTTCAGCGTGTCGATAAGGTTCACGTCAGGGTTGAATCTGCCTGAAAAAGCTTGGGTCAGCGTGGTCAACTGCGGGTTGTTCGACACGGCGACAGCGACCGGGTCTTTCGCCATACCGGCTATCGACCCGGGCCCGGTGGGCAGCTGATGTTCATAGTCAGCACAGCCCGGCCCGACGGGTTGACCAGCGGGGGCGGCCGAAGTCGTGGTACTCGTTGCGGGGACCGGGACCGTTGAGGTGATGATTACTGAGGTGGTCGCCGTAGCTGTTGGGGCTGGATGGATTTCGTTTTTGGTGCAGGCCGATAACCCCACCACGGCAATCACGGCGATGCTGGCCGTGGCAAGGGCTTTGCGCTGCGGATGCTCCATTCCAACCAACCTTCTCGTCGTCCCGTCAGTTCCCAGCTTCGGACAGATCGTAGAGGGTTTAATCCGCTGCGCGCCGACGACGGGCCGACGACACGGCACAATAAGTAGGTGGCAAACCTGCTTCAGGGGCACGTCGACCGTCGGCTGCGGGTGTTGGTGCTGGGCAGCACCGGGTCGATCGGCACCCAGGCCCTGGAGGTCATCGCCGCCAATCCGGACCGCTTCGAGGTGGTTGGGCTCGCAGCCGGCGGCGGTCGTCCAGAGCTGCTCGCCCAACAGCGCGCCGAGACGGCAGTGCGCAACGTCGCTGTTGTCGACGAGAAGGCGGCCGACGCGGTCGGTGATGTCGCCTACCGCGGCCCCGACGCCGTCACCCGGCTGATCGAGGACACCGAGGCTGACGTCGTCCTCAACGCGCTGGTCGGAGCTCTGGGCCTGCGGCCCACCCTGGCGGCGCTGGCATCTGGCGCGCGGTTGGCGTTGGCCAACAAAGAGTCGCTGATCGCCGGGGGTCCGCTGGTGCTGCAGGCAGCGCAGCCGGGCCAGATCGTGCCCGTCGACTCCGAGCACTCGGCGCTGGCGCAATGCCTGCGCGGTGGTACCGCCGACGAGGTCGACAAGCTGGTACTGACCGCCTCCGGCGGCCCGTTCCGAGGCTGGTCCGCCGCTGACCTCGAATACGTCACCCCTGAGCAGGCCGGCGCGCATCCGACCTGGTCGATGGGCCCGATGAACACCTTGAACTCGGCGTCGCTGGTGAACAAGGGGCTCGAGCTCATCGAAACCCATCTGCTGTTCGGGATTCCCTACGACCGCATCGAGGTCGTGGTACACCCCCAGTCGATCGTCCACTCGATGGTCACCTTCACCGATGGCTCAACGATCGCCCAAGCCAGCCCACCGGACATGAAGCTGCCCATCGCGCTGGCGCTGGGCTGGCCCGTCCGAGTCCCTGGCGCCGCCGCTGCCTGCGACTTTTCCACCGCGTCCTGCTGGGAATTCGAGCCGCTCGACGCCGACGTCTTCCCCGCGGTCGAACTCGCGCGACACGCCGGGCAAACCGGCGGCTGCATGACCGCGGTCTACAACGCCGCCAACGAAGAGGCGGCACAGGCCTTCCTTCGGCGCCAGATTGGATTCCCGGCCATCGTGCGCACGATCGCCGAGGTGCTGAGCGCCGCCCACCAATGGGCCCCGCAATTGGGCGCAGTACCCGCTACCGTGGATGAGGTACTCGACGCGCAGCGCTGGGCCCGCGAACGCGCGCGGCGTGCGGTCACACAGGAGGTCCTACCAATCCGATGATGTTCGTTGTCGGCATCGTGCTGTTCGCGCTTGCCATTCTTATTTCGGTGGCGCTGCATGAGTGCGGCCACATGTGGGTCGGACGCGCCACCGGCATGAAGGTGCGCCGCTATTTCGTCGGTTTCGGCCCGACACTGTGGTCCACCCGACGCGGCGAGATCGAGTACGGCCTCAAGGCCATTCCAGTGGGCGGCTTCTGCGATATCGCCGGCATGACCGCGGTCGAAGAGTTGCGGCCCGACGAACGCGACCGCGCCATGTACAAACAGAAAACCTGGAAGCGCACCGCCGTGCTGCTCGCCGGGCCCGGGATGAACTTCCTCATCGGCCTGGTACTGATCTACATCATCGCCGTGGCGTGGGGCCTGCCCAATCTGCACCCACCGACCAGCGCGATGATCGGTTCAACTGGTTGTGTCGCACCACAACTCGCCAAGGACCAGTCGCCGCAGCCATGTACCGGCCCCGGTCCGGCGGCGCTCGCCGGTCTCAAGTCCGGCGACGTGATCACCAAGGTCGGCGCCACCGACGTGCACACGTTCGGCGAGCTGGTGACCGCGGTCCAGAAGCTCAACGGGCCGACCCCGTTCGTCGTACAGCGGGACGGCACCGAGTTCACCGCCATGATCGACATCACCCAAACCCAGCGGTTCACCCACCCGAACGACCAGAAGCCCTCGACGGTCGGCGCGATCGGTGTCGCAGCGCCGCAGTTCGGCCCGACGCACTACAACGTGGCCTCCGCCATACCCGCGACCTTCGCCTTCACCGGGGACCTCTCCGTGGAACTGGGCAAGGCGCTGGCCGCGATCCCGACCAAGGTCGGAGCGCTGGTGCACGCCATCGGCGGTGGGCAGCGTGACCCGGGAACACCGATCAGCGTGGTCGGCGCCAGCATCATCGGCGGCGACACGGTCAACCATGGGCTGTGGGTGGCGTTCTGGTTCTTCCTGGCCCAGCTGAACTTCATCCTGGGCGCGGTCAACCTGGTGCCGTTGCTCCCGTTCGACGGCGGGCACATCGCAATCGCGCTGTTCGAGAAGATCCGCAACATGATCCGCTCCTCACGCGGCATGGTCGCGGCGGCGCCGGTCAACTACCTCAAGCTCATGCCCGCAACCTACGTAGTCTTGGTGCTGGTGATCGGCTACATGCTGCTGACCGTCACCGCCGATCTGGTCAACCCGATCAGGCTTTTTCAGTAGGAGAGAAGAGACACCGTGAGCATTGGCCTGGGTATGCCGGAAACTCCGGCACCCACGCTGGCCGCACGCCGCAAGACGCGCCAACTGATGGTTCGCGACGTGGGGGTAGGTAGCGATCACCCGATCTCGGTGCAGTCGATGTGCACCACGAAAACCCACGACATCGACTCGACGTTGCAGCAGATCGCCGAGCTGACCGCGGCCGGCTGCGACATCGTGCGGGTGGCCTGCCCGCGCCAGGAGGATGCCGACGCGCTGTCCGCGATTGCCAAGAAGAGCAAGATCCCGGTGATCGCCGATATTCACTTCCAGCCGAAGTACATCTTTGCTGCCATCGACGCCGGTTGCGCCGCGGTGCGGGTTAATCCGGGCAACATCAAGGAATTCGACGGCCGGGTCAAAGAAGTCGCCAAGGCAGCCGCTGACGCCGGTATCCCGATCCGCATCGGGGTCAACGCCGGTTCGCTGGACAAGCGGTTTATGGAGAAGTACGGCAAAGCCACCCCGGAGGCGCTCGTCGAATCGGCACTGTGGGAGGCCTCGCTATTCGAAGAGCACGGCTTCGGAAACATCAAGATCAGCGTGAAGCACAACGACCCGGTCGTGATGGTCGCGGCATACGAGTTGCTGGCCGCCCAGTGCGACTACCCGCTGCACCTCGGCGTCACCGAGGCGGGTCCGGCCTTTCAGGGCACCATCAAATCCGCGGTCGCGTTCGGCGCGCTGCTGTCGCGAGGCATCGGGGACACGATCCGGGTGTCGCTGTCGGCGCCGCCGGTCGAAGAAGTCAAGGTGGGCACTCAGATCCTCGAGTCGCTGAACCTGCGCCCACGCTCGTTGGAGATCGTGTCCTGCCCGTCGTGCGGGCGCGCACAGGTCGACGTCTACACGCTGGCCAACGAGGTGACCGCTGGCCTGGACGGACTCGACGTGCCGCTGCGGGTTGCCGTGATGGGCTGCGTCGTCAACGGACCGGGGGAGGCCCGCGAGGCTGATCTCGGCGTCGCGTCCGGCAACGGCAAGGGTCAGATCTTCGTGCGCGGCAAAGTGATCAAGACGGTGCCCGAAGCGCAGATCGTCGAGACGCTGATCGAGGAAGCCATGCGGCTCGCGAATGAAAAAGGGACAGAACGCGATACGACTACAACTACTGGTTCGCCGGTTGTGACCGTAAGCTGAGAGAGGCCGATCGGCCGCCTAGCGTCAAGGAAAGAACCACTATGTCGGCTCCGCCCCTTTTTCGACTGGCCGACGAGCGAAGGGTGTCGGTAGTACGCGATCCGGCAGCGGTCCGGCGTGTGCTCGACCATGACCCCGTCGGGTCGTGCATGGTGGCCGCGCGGGTCAACGACCACGGCATCGATCCGAATTCGATCGGCGGCGAACTGTGGACCCGGCGCGGTGCCGACGAGTCGCTGTGCTATGCCGGCGCCAACCTGATCCCGCTGCGCGGTGGCGCGGACGACTTGAAGGCGTTCGCCGATGAGGCGAAGAGCGCGTCGCGGCGGTGTTCGTCAATGGTCGGCCGGGCCGAGCTGGTGCTACCGATGTGGCGGCGACTGGAGCCTGCCTGGGGGCCGGCGCGCGACGTGCGTGACCACCAGCCATTGATGGCGCTCAGTTCCATGCCCGGCTGCGCGATCGACACTGCGGTGCGTCAGGTGCGGCCAGATGAACTCGACGCCTATCTCGTGGCTGCAATCGAGATGTTTATCGGCGAAGTGGGTATCGACCCGCGACTCGGTGACGGTGGTCGCGGCTATCGCCGCCGGGTGGCCAGTTTGATCGCGGCGGGACGAGCCTGGGCCCGCTTCGAGAACGGTGAGGTCATTTTCAAGGCCGAAGTGGGATCGCAGTCGCCCGCGGTCAGCCAGATCCAGGGCGTCTGGGTTCATCCGGAGCGTCGCGGGCAAGGCATCGGCTCCGCCGGCACGGCGACGCTGGCGGCGGTGATCGTGGGTACCGGGCGAATCGCCAGCCTGTACGTCAACAACTTCAATACCATCGCCCGCGCCACCTACTCCCGTGTCGGGTTCACCGAAGTCGGCGCGTTCGCGACGGTGTTGCTGGACTGAACCGCCTACCGGGCGGTTGCTGCGCGACACTCAAACGCCTTGCGACGACACGTCCGACGCGGGATCGCAGCGGTTTAAGTTTCGGGGCGACTCCAGCAGCTGCATCGTAACGATCGGGTCTCGGTGTGTCTCCACTGCTTGCTGTGTCACAGCTTTAACATCAGCCACAATGGCAACTAATAGAACATTTGCATCACAAGTGACATGCGTGATCTTTCTCGCCGCCGCCGCAGTCCAGGGCTGTACCCCGCGTCCGGACGGTCCGGCCCCGTCGGCCGAGCGGTTCTTCGCCGCCTTAGCCACCGGTGACACCGCAACGGCCGCCCAGCTCAGCGACGACCCCGGACAGGCCCGTGAAGCGCTCAACGCGGCCTGGGCGGGATTGCAAGCCACTCACCTGGACGCACAGGTTCTCGGCTCCAAGTACACCGAGGACACCGGCACCGTCACCTATCGCTACACCTGGCATCTGCCGAAGAACCGAACCTGGACCTACGACGGTCAGCTGAAGATGGCGCGCTACGAGGGTCGCTGGCAGGTCCGCTGGACCACCACGGGGCTGCATCCGAGGCTCGGCGAGCATCAGACGTTCGCGCTCCGGGCCGACCCGCCGCAGCGCGCCTCGGTGCATGAACTCGGGGGCACCGACGTGCTCGCTCCGGGCACCCTCTACCACTACACATTGGACGCCAGCCGGGCCGGCAGCAATTTGATCGCGACCGTTCACGCCGTGGTGGATGCGCTGCGACCGTTCGACGACACGCTCGACCCACAACTACTCGCCGAGCGAGCAAGCTCGTCGACCAAGCCGGTCGAATTGATCACGTTGCGCACCGACGACAACAATCGGGTCGCCCCGATGATCGGCAGCCTGCCCGGTGTGGTGATCACACCGCAGGCTGAGCTGCTGCCAACCGACGACCGGTTCGCGCCCGCCGTGGTCAACCAGGTCAAAAAGGCCGTGATCGATCGAATCGACGGCGAAGCAGGCTGGCGAGTGGTCAGCGTCAACCAGAACGGCGTCGACGTCGCCGTCCTCCAGGAAGTCGAGCCCTCGCCCGCGCCGTCGGTTTCGATCAGCCTGGACCGCGCGGTGCAGAACGCCGCCCAGCACGCCGTTGATGGCCAGGGTGGCAAAGCGATGCTCGTGGTGATCAAACCGTCGACCGGGGAGATCCTTGCCATCGCGCAGAATGC
>JAFAQO010000706.1 GCA_019246375.1 Mycobacterium sp.
CAGCGCACTGCTCTTCGGCTGCGCCGTCGGAGCGTGGGCCCACGCTGGCGCACTAATCGACAGGGCAGCCGTCGGTCAACGCGCCTTCCATACTGGCCGGCGTTTCTCGGCGAACGCCAATGGGCCTTCTTTGGCATCCTCGGATCGCAGCAGTGTCCCGAATTCCCGCGTGGTGCGTGCCCAGGCCGGTTCCTCGTCGGGGATGACGCCGTCGTCGGCGCCATAGGCGATCCGCTTGCTCGACTGCACCGACAGCGGCGCATTGACCGTGATCCGCTCGGCCAGCGCAAGCGCAGCCTCCAGCACAGTGCCGTCCGGGACAACCTGATTGATCAGGCCCCATTTGGCGGCCTCGGCCGCGGTGATCGGCTCACCGGTCAACAGCAACTCCATCCCAACCTTGCGGGGCAGCTGGTTGACGATCCGGAACACGCCGCCGGCGCCGGCGATCAAACCGACCTTCACCTCGGGCAGCCCGAAGGTAGCGCGCTCCTCCGCCACCACCAGGTCGCTGGCCAGGGCCAGCTCGGTGCCGCCGCCCAGGGCCGTGCCATTGACCGCGGCGATGGTGGGCTTGTCAATGAAGTGGTGCACAAACCCCGCGAAACCCCACTCCCCGTGGTCGGGGTGATACAGGTTTTCTCGGCGCGATATCGCTTTGAGATCGGCGCCAGCACAGAATGATTTATCGCCTGCGCCAGTGATGACCACCGCGCGTATCTCGGCGTCGTTTTGCGCCTGCTCGAGCGCGTCGCCAACGGCAGTGCTGACCGCGCCATTGACCGCGTTGCGCGCCTCCGGTCGGTTGATCGTGATGACCATGACGTTGCCGCGGCGCTCGGTGAGCGCCGCGGGCCGGATGTCGGCGGCCGTGTCTGTCACAGCAATTCCAGGATGGTCGCGTTGGCCTGACCGCCGCCCTCGCACATCGTCTGCAAGCCGTAGCGAATCCCCTTGTCCCGCATGTGGTAAAGCAGCGTCGTCATCAGCCGCGCGCCCGAGCCGCCGAGCGGATGACCGATCGCGATGGCGCCGCCGTTGGGGTTCAGCTTCTTCTCGTCGGCGCCGATATCCCGCAACCAGGCCAGCGGCACCGGCGCGAATGCCTCATTGACCTCGTAGGCGCCCAGGTCGTCGATGCTCAGACCGGAACGCTTCAACGCCTTCTGGGTCGCCGGTATCGGCGCGGTCAGCATGATCACCGGGTTGGCGCCGGCCAGTGCCACCGTGTGCACTTTCGCGATCGGCTTGGCGCCCAGCGACTTGGCCTTCTCCGCCGACATGAACAGCAGGGCGGCCGAACCGTCGGAGATCTGGCTGGAGTTGCCGGCGTGGATCACACCGTCCTCCTTGAACGCCGGCTTCAGCTGGGCCATCTTCTCCATCGGCGTGCCCCGGCGGATGCCTTCATCTTTGCGGACGACGTTACCATCCTGGTCCTTGATAGCCACGATCTGGTCGTCGAATGCACCGGAATCCTGTGCTGCAGCGGCCTTTTCATGCGAGCCGAGGGAGAACTCGTCTAGTGTCGTGCGGTCGAATCCCCACTGCTCGGCGATCATTTCTGCGCCGATGCCCTGGTTGGGGATCGCGCCGTCGTAGCGAGTCATGAAGGCGTCCGGGAAGGGCCTGCCACCGCTGGCGAGCGACGAACCCATCGGCACACGAGACATGGATTCGACGCCGCCGGCCACGACGACGTCGTAGTGGCCGGCGACCACGCCCGCAGCGGCGAAGTGCACCGACTGCTGGCTCGACCCACACTGGCGGTCGACGGTGACGCCGGGAACAGTCTCCGGCCAGCCCGCCGTCAGCAAGGCGGTGCGGGCGATGTCCAGGGCCTGTTCGCCGGCCTGCATGACGCAGCCCCAGATCACGTCGTCGACGACCTCGGGATCGACGCCGGCCCTCTCCACGAGACCGTTGAGTACCTGCGCAGACAGGTCGGCGGGGTGCACGCCCGAAAGGCCGCCGTTGCGCTTGCCGATCGGGGAACGCACCGCTTCCACAATGACCGCTTCGGCCATGACAAATCTCCTTACGTGCGGGTTGCCCCTCGATTGTCGACCAGAGCGGTCGGCAGTCGCAGAGCGGGGTCCTCGCGGGCTTGACCCGCACTTTCTCTCCATCGCATGACCAGAGATTTGTTCACACGATCGCGAGCATTGCAATAATGGTCGGGTACCGCTGCTGAGCGGCCCCGCTGCCGACAACGAGCGCGGGTCATCGAACAGACGAGGTGCGCTGTGAAGCGGTTAAACGGCATGGACGCAATGCTGTTGTACAGCGAAACGCCGAATCTCCATACGCATACGTTGAAGGTCGCCGTTGTCGATGCCGCCCACTACGACGGTGAGTTCACCTTCAAGCTATTCCGGGACACGCTGCTCCGCCGACTTCATCTGCTGGAACCGTTCCGCTACCAGTTGCAGGACATCCCGTGGCACCTGCATCATCCGATGTGGCTGGAGAACTGTGACGTTGATTTCGACTACCACGTCCGACGGGTGCAGGTGCCCGCCCCCGGCGGTCGACGACAACTCGACCAAGTCATCGGCGCAGTCGCAAGCATCCCGCTGGACCGCAGCCGTCCGCTGTGGGAATTCCACTTTGCCGAAGGCATGGCCGATCGAAAATTCGCATTGATCGGAAAGGTGCACCACGCCTTGGCCGACGGGGTGGCGTCGGCGAACCTTCTGACCAGAGCCATGGATTCGCAAGGGCGGCCGGAGGACGAAAGCGACAACGCCACCAACTGCGT
>JAFAQO010000707.1 GCA_019246375.1 Mycobacterium sp.
GGCTGTGCCCAGTAGCCGCCCGGTTTCTGCCTCCACGATGACGACTTGACCGCCTGTCGGACCCCGCACGTCCACCGCGCTGTGCGGTTCCAGCCCGGGCATGGGGAAATATTTGCCGGACCGTCGCCGCAGCAGTCCGTCGTCGACCAGCGTCGAAGCCACCTCCTCGGCGCCGAGCGTCCGGACCTCGGCGTCGTCGAGCGGCATTTCAGTTGCGGCGCAGAGCAACTGGGGCGCCAGAACGTATGGGTTGGCCGGGTCGATTACCACACGCTCGATCGGCTTGTCCAACAGCGCCGCAGGGTGATGGACCAGATAGGTATCCAGCGGATCGTCCCGTGCGATCAGCACGACCAGCGCGCCTTGGCCGCGCCGTCCGGAGCGGCCGGCTTGCTGCCAGAAGGAGCTGACCGTGCCGGGAAAGCCGGCGATGACGACCGCGTCCAGCCCGGCAATGTCGACACCCAGCTCGAGTGCGTTGGTGGCCGCAAGACCGCGCAATCGGCCTTCGGCCAACGCGTGCTCCAGCTCGCTGCGGTCTTCGGCGAGATAACCCGCGCGGTAAGACGCCACTTTGTCGGCCAGCTCCGGCGCGATGTCGTCCAGCCGCGCCCGGGCGGCCAGCGCGGTCAATTCCGCACTGCGGCGCGACCGAACGAAGGTCAGGGTCTGCGCACCGTGGACGATCAGATCGGCCATCACTCGCGCCGCCTCGGCTCCGGCGGACCGCCGCACCGGAGCGCCGTTTTCGCCGAGCAGGTCGGCGCGCAGGGCGGGCTCCCACAGGGCCACCGTGCGGGCACCCTGCGGTGAGCCGTCTACGGTGATCTCCTCGACCGGCTGACCGATGAGCTCAGCTGCTGTCGCCCCCGGTGAGGCGGTCGTCGCACTGGCGAAGATCACCGTCGGGGCCGCAGAGTAGCGCGCGCACAACCGCAACAGCCGGCGCAGCACCATCGCTACGTTCGAGCCGAAAACCCCGCGGTAGTAGTGGCATTCGTCGACCACCAGGAAGCGAAGCCCACTCAGGAACACCGCCCAGCGGGCATGGTTGCGCAGCATCGCCAGGTGAACCATATCGGGATTGGAAAACAGCCACCGGGAGCGCTCCCGCGCGAAGCGGCGCACCTCGGCTGGGCTGTCGCCGTCGTAAGCCGTCGGGGCGACGTCCTGCAGCCGCGGAATCGCTGTGGTCAGCGCATGCGCCGCGCGCAATTGGTCGTGGCCGAGTGCTTTGGTCGGCGACAGGTATAACACCCGCGCTCGTGGATCGGCCACGAGCGCACTGAGGATGGGAAGCTGATAGGCCAGCGATTTCCCCGACGCGGTGCCCGTGCTGATCACCACATGACGTCCGGCGTGGGCCAGCTCGGCGGTGGCGATTTGGTGCGACCACGGCAAGCTGATGCCGCGATCGGTGAACGCGCGAACAACCTCCGGGTCCGCCCACGCCGGCCAGTGACGCGCCCGACTGGGCTGCGCCGGCAGTTCGGCGACATGGCGCAACGGCTGCTCGCCCGGCTCGCTGCCGGCGACCGCGGCGGCGAGCAGTTCGCTGCCGAAACCCACCATCACCCACCTCAAAGCCCGCCGTCGTATCCGCTTCGCAACTGAATTGTTTATCAGCTGGGGCGCCGAAATGATCATCAGACGCTGACGCCGAAGCGGTCGACATGGTTGACTATGGGCGGTCGCGGCTTCTGTGTTCGTGTCAAACTTTCGCAGGATCGACGTTGCGACCGCACGTCCTGCGAGGGTGTGCGCCGGGTACAGTTCCGGCGACTCGACCAGGTATGGCGGTCGCAGCGGGCCCGGGCACCGACGACGGTGTACCGCACAAGAAAGAAAAGGAAAGATCGAGAAATGCCACAGGGAACTGTGAAGTGGTTCAACGCGGAGAAGGGGTTCGGCTTCATCGCCCCCGAGGACGGTTCCGCCGACGTGTTTGTCCACTACACGGAGATCCAGGGGACGGGCTTCCGCACCCTCGAGGAAAACCAGAGAGTCGAGTTCGAGGTCGGGCAGAGCCCCAAAGGGCCGCAGGCCACCGGCGTCCGCTCCATCTGAGCGACTGAAATTGACGAGAACCCCCCGCGCGTTCCCTGTCGGGCCCAGCCGGGGGGTTCTCGCTACCTGCGACACCGCCGACCGATGTCCGATCGATGGCGGCAGATCCTCCCGCCGCGCCGCTGCGTACATCGACTCCCGGCTGGCTTACTGTCAGTTACGTGAGCCAGCTGTCGTTCTTCTCGGCAGAATCGGTGCCCCCCGCGGTCGCCGATCTGACCGGGGTGTTGGCGGCCGCCGGCCAGGTTGTCATGGTCGGCAGCGGGGCCCGGCTGTCGGTCGTCGTCGACAAGCTATGGCGAGCCTCTGCGCTGGCCGAAATGATCGACGAGGCCGGTTTGGTGCCCGAGATCACCCGGACCGAGGAGAACACCCCGCTGGTGCGCACAGCCGCCGACCCCCGGCTTTGCGTTATCGCTGCCGAGTGGACGCGCGGTGCGGTCAAGACGGTGCCGCCATCGTGGTTGCCCGGGCCGCGCGAATTGCGGGCCTGGACACTTGCTGCCGGCAGCCCGGAGGCCGACCGCTATCTGCTCGGTCTGGACCCGCACGCACCGGACACCCACTCACCGCTGGCATCGGCGCTGATGCGGGTCGGGATCGCGCCCACCCTTATCGGTACCCGTGGAGGTAGGCCTGCGCTTCGGATCAGCGGCCGGCGCCGGCTATCGCGCCTGGTAGAAAACGTCGGGGAACCACCTCACGACCCCGCGGCGTTTTCCCAGTGGCCTCGGATTTAGCGCGGCGACGATGCGGGCCGTGAGTGGCCCGAGGTCGAGCCGGGTAATCCCGTTCAGGGTCGACCAACGCCCTGGCGCCGGGGAGTCGGTTTGCGTCGGCCCGCCGGGGGTGTCACATTGGCAGTGGTTCACGGGGGGCGCCGGTGCAAGCCAGCGGCCGGTCGCTCAACCTGTACGGCGTCTGCTCGGGCCCAGAAACGCTTGGGATCGGAAACGGGTTGAGATCGAAGAGAGAGTGAGCGTAAGCGCAGTTGGCTGACTCGAAGTTAAAGGACCGCGGCAGCCGCGGAACTGGCAGCGCGCGGCGACTCGTCATCGTCGAGTCGCCGACCAAGGCGCGCAAATTGGCCGGTTACCTGGGTTCCAACTACATCGTCGAATCCTCTCGCGGCCACATCCGCGACCTCCCCCGAGCAGCCGCCGATGTGCCTGCGAAGTTCAAGTCGGAGCCCTGGGCCCGGTTGGGCGTCAATGTCGACCGCGACTTCGAGCCGCTCTACATCATCAGCCCGGATAAGAAGAACACGGTCACCGAGCTGAAGGGCCTACTCAAAGACGTCGACGAACTTTATCTGGCTACCGACGGCGACCGCGAAGGCGAAGCCATCGCCTGGCATCTGCTGGAGACACTCAAACCCCGCGTCCCGGTCAAGCGGATGGTCTTCCACGAGATCACCGAACCGGCAATCCTCGAAGCCGCCGAAAATCCGCGTGACCTGGACATCGACCTGGTTGACGCGCAGGAGACCCGTCGCATCCTGGACCGGCTGTACGGCTACGAGGTCAGCCCGGTGCTGT
>JAFAQO010000378.1 GCA_019246375.1 Mycobacterium sp.
GCACCGCCGCCTTCGCCCGGTTCCTGCCGGCCTGGCAACAGGTGGGTGCCCAGACCAATGCCGGTCTCGACGGGCTGGCGGCGGTCATCGACCAGCTCGCCGGTGTCCGGATGCCCGCCTCCGCGGTCGAACCGTTGGTGCTGGCCACCCGGGTGCGTGACTACTCCCCGGCCATGCTCGACGAACTGCTTGCCTCCGGTGAAATCACTTGGTCGGGTGCCGGGTCGATCTCCGGCAGCGACGGCTGGATCGCGTTCCACGCGAGCGACTCGGCGCCGTGGACCTTGGCCGGCGGCGCCGAAATCGAGTTCACCGACGCCCACCGTCAGATACTGGAAACACTCGCCGGCGGCGGCGCCTTCTTTTTCCGTCAGCTTGCCGGGGGCGCCATCGCCGAAAGCGAGCTCAAAGCGGCGCTGTGGGAGCTGGTCTGGGCGGGCTGGCTCACCGGTGACACCTTCGCGCCGGTGCGGGCGATGCTCAGCGGCGGGCCGGGCACCCGCACACGTGCCACGCCGGCGCACCGACTGGGGTCTCGGCGGCGCGCGCCCCGGCTGAGCCGCTACAGCGTCGCGCACGCCCAGACCCGGGCTGCCGACCCGACCGTGGCCGGCCGATGGTCGGCGCTGCCGGCCCCCGAGCCGGATTCCACGATTCGGGCCCACCACCAAGCCGAGCTGCTGCTCAACCGGCACGGTGTGCTGACCAGGGGTGCGGTATCGGCGGAAGAGGTGCCGGGCGGGTTCGCCACGCTCTACAAGGTGCTGACCGCGTTCGAGGACGCGGGCCGCTGCCAGCGCGGCTATTTCGTCGAGTCGCTGGGTGGCGCGCAGTTCGCGGTCGCCTCGACGGTGGACCGGCTGCGCAGCTACCTCGACGGTGTGGACCCGGAGCGGCCGCAATACCGGGCCCTGGTGCTGGCTGCCGCCGACCCGGCCAACCCGTACGGCGCGGCGCTGCCCTGGCCGACACGAACCTCAGATGATGACGGTGCCGCCCGGCCGGGCCGCAAAGCCGGCGCGCTCGTCGTCCTCGTCGACGGCGAGCTGGCCTGGTTCCTCGAGCGCGGCGGTCGCTCGCTGCTGAGTTTCACCGACGATCCAGATGCCCACCACGCTGCGGCCACCGCGCTGGCTGAACTGGTCGGCAGCGGACGCATCGGCTCGATGCTGGTCGAGCGGGTCAACGGCACGCCGGTGTTGGACCCGCACGCCCGTCCGGCGACGATGCGGGCCGCACGGCGGCCCGAGGAGGAGCCGGACGATAGGCCCAGCGCGCCGGCGCTGGTGGTCGCCGCATTGTCCGACGCCGGTTTCGCCCGGACCCCGCGCGGGCTGCGGTTGCGGTAGATGCCCGAGGGCGACACCGTCTGGCACACCGCCGCCACGCTGCGGCAGGCGCTGGCCGGTCGCACGTTGACGCGCTGCGACATCCGGGTACCGCGGTTCGCCACCGTCGACCTCACCGGCCACACGGTGGACGAAGTGCTCAGCCGAGGCAAGCACCTGTTCATCCGAGTCGGACCGGCCAGCATTCACTCGCATATGAAGATGGACGGCAGCTGGCGGCTGACCACACGGCCGGTGCGTGCCGATCATCGAGTCCGCATCATGCTGGAGGCCGGCGGTGTTCGCGCGCTCGGAATCGACCTGGGCGTGCTGGAGATCCTCGACCGCGCGCACGATGACGACGTTGTCGCGCACCTTGGGCCTGACCTGCTCGGCGACGATTGGGATCCCCGGCTCGCAGCCGCCAACCTGGCAGCTGATCCGGACCGGCCCCTCGCCGAGGCGCTGCTCGACCAAAAGGTGCTGGCCGGGATCGGCAACGTCTACTGCAACGAATTGTGCTTTGTCACCGGGCGTCTGCCCGGCTCGCCGGTCAGCACGGTCGCTGATCCGCTACGCCTGGCCACCCGTGCTCGAGAGATGTTGTGGGCCAACCGCTTTCGTTGGAACCGCGTCACCACCGGGGACACGCGCGCGGGCTGGCAGCTGTGGGTGTACGGCCGCGCGGGCACACCGTGTCGCCGCTGCGGCACGCCGATCAAGCAGGACGATACCGGCGACCGCGTCGCCTACTGGTGTCCGTCCTGCCAGCGTTAACCCGAGCCAGGCTCACACCGTCACCGAGCCGCCGCGTTCCAGCTCGATGATTCGGTCGGCCATGCCGCGACGCTCCATCTCGCTGGTGAAATCGCTCAACGGCGAGGCGAACACCCCGTAGTCGTCGAAGTGAACCGGGATCATCTTCGGCAGCTTCAGCATCTCCACCACACCGGCGCCTTGGCGGCCATCCATGGTCACCGTGACCCCGGGAAGCCGCGGACCCGCGGGCAGCCGGGTCCCGCCCAGATGCAGGACGCCGAGATCTATGGATTGGAAACGCACCGGAATTTCGTTGAGCTCTTCGATCAGCAAGGTGTCGCCGGAGATGTAGAGGCGACGGCGCGACGACCCGTCTGCCGGCCCGAATTCCAGCATCGTGCCCATCACCGGCGGCAACAACCGATGCCCCCACACCGGCGCGTGCCGGCCAGGCAGCGACGTGATGATGACGGCGGTGTCGCCCTTGGTGATCGTATGGCTCTGCCAGGTCGACATGCCCAGTGCCTGACCGAAGCCGCGGTGACGCAACCGTTTGGCGGCATGCGAAGTGGTCATGATCGCCAACCCGTGGTCGAGGCTCCGCTGTGACACCCGGTCCCAGTGGTCACCGTGCATGTGCGACAGCACAATCGCGTCAAGCGGCGGCAACTCTTCCACGCTGAGCGCCGGCTCTTTGAGGCGCTTGGATACCAGCCCGTAGCCCAGGTAGGCGTGCTGGCCGCGATGCAGGAAGTTCGGATCGGTCAGCAGCGTCAGGCCGCCCGCGGTGATCAGCGTGGTGGCGTTGCCCACGAATGTCACGGTGATTTCCATGCCGTCGGCTACTCCTTGTCGCCTTTGACGCAGCGGGCGAGTTCTTCGCCGTACGGCACGACAATCGTCGCGATGACACCGAGGCCGATGGTGGCGAAATAACCCGCGGGCAGGGGCCTGCGCCGATGCTGGTTCCAGTCCAGCAGCCCGGGGATGAACCAGGCCGGCAGCAGCCCGTACACCAGATAGCGCAGCAGCGCGGTTTCGGAGTCGCCGGCACGATCCGGGATCCGCATCCGCGGGCGCAAACCTCTGGCAACCTTGGTCAGTCGGCTTCCCAATGTGACCTCCTCGGTTCGGTCAGCGGTGTGGGTCGATGGTGATGAGCTGCTCGGTGGGAGCCGACGGCACCGGTGAAATACAGGCGATCGCTTCTTCACTGAGGCTGCCGAGGTACAGCGAGCCGTCGTATTCGCGGACGCCGGTCACCATGCGATAGCCGCAACGGCGACTGCACGTCATCCGGACAACCGGGGTTCCATCACGGTCGATCGCCAGGACGCGCGCCGCCGCCATCGGGGGATTGCTCACGCCACTCGCTACCCGTCCTACCAACTTGCGCGCCGGACGCGGGGTCCGCCGAACGAGCTGCAAAGCACGCACCCGCGGCACCGGAATAGCGATCCAGATTCGGCCATCGGCGCCGGTCGACAGGTTGTCCGGCATACCGGGCAAGTCGTCGATCAGCACATCGGACTCACCGGCGCGTGGTCCGGACAACCACACCCGGCGGACACGGCCCGCACCGGTTTCGGCGACCGCGACGAAGGTTTCATCATCGGCGAGAGCGACGCCGTTGGCGAACTCCATGTGATCGAGCAAGACTTGAACTCCACCCGTGGCGTCGCGCCGCAGCAGCCGGCCGGTCCCGGTGCGTTCCACCACGTCGGCCTGATAATGATCCAGACCATACCGCCGGGAAGAATCGGTGAAGTAGATCGTCCCATCAGCGGTCACCGCCGCGTTGTTGCAGAACGTCAACGGCTCGCCGGCAATCGTACCGGTCAGCGCGTCAACCGAACCTACGGCGGGGTCTACCCGCAACAGGCCCCGCTTCGCATCGCAGACCACCAGCCGGCCGTCTGGCATGACCTCGATCCCAAGCGGACGACCGCCGGTGTCGGCCACGAGGTCGACCTGCGCGCCGTCTGGGCTAACGCTCAACAGGCGGCCGTCGGCGACGCCGGTGATGATTCGATCGCCCCGAACCGCGACGTCCTCCGGGCCTTGCCCGCCGACCGGGAGTCGATGCAGTCTGGGCGTCCCGGTCGTGACCATGCTCAGATTTACCCTGCGGGGCAGGACCCCAACCGTGCGCGACTAGACCGCTCGTCGGCTGACGAACCGGCGCCGGTAGCCGTGGACCGGGTCGTCGAATTCCAGGCAGTGCGCCAGCAACCGCAGCGGTGCCGTGAAGTCGTCCGCCGCAACGTCGATCACCTGCGGGTACAACGGGTCGCCGACAATCGCCAAACCCAAGGCGGCCATGTGGACTCGCAGCTGGTGCGTACGCCCGGTACGCGGCGTCAGCCGATACAGCCCGTCTCCCGGGGGGTACCTTGCTGGGGACGGCTCGATCAGGGTTTCGGCGTTGGGTTCGCCGGGTTCGCTTACCGCCTGCAGGTGTCCGCGGCGTTTGACGATGCGGCTGCGGACAATCCGCGGAAGCACGACGTTCGGGTTGACGGCCGCGCGCGCCAGGTACGTCTTGCGGACCGTGCCGCGGGCGAACATCGTCTGGTAAGCCCCGCGCAACTCTCGTCTGGTGGTGAACAGCAACACCCCCGCGGTCAGCCGGTCCAGCCGGTGCGCCGGACTCAACTCGGGCAATCCCAGTTCCCGGCGCAATCGCACCAGTGCGGTCTGAGCGACATGCCGGCCGCGCG
>JAFAQO010000478.1 GCA_019246375.1 Mycobacterium sp.
CGGCGTTCTTTTCCGCACTGCGGACCGCGAACTGGTGGTGGGCGCTGGTGGGGCTGGCCATGTCGGCGTTGACGTTTGTCGGCGCGGCAGCCGCGCTGTGGGCCTGCGCCGACGGCCTGGTGAGTTTTAAGAACCTGGTGATCATGCAGATGGCCAACATCTTTGCCGCGACCACCACCCCGGCCGGCGTGGGCGGGCTCGCACTTAGCACCCGGTTCCTGCAGAAGGGCGGTCTGAGCACACTGCGAGCCACCGCGGCGGTGGCGCTGCAGCAGGCAGTACAGGTGATCGTCCACCTCACGTTGCTGATCTTGTTCAGCACCGCTGCCGGTGCGTCGACCGACTTGTCCCACTTCGTCCCGAAGGCCACAATGCTGTACCTGATCGCGGGTGTGGCGCTGGGCATCGTCGGCACATTTCTGTTCGTGCCCAGGCTGCGGCGCTGGCTGGCGACGGCGGTGCGCCCGAAGCTCACAGAGGTAATGAGCGATCTCGTCGAGCTTGCTCGCGAGCCGAAGCGGCTGGGGTTGATCGTCCTCGGGTGCGCCGGGACTATTCTCGGCGACGCGTTAGCGCTGTGGGCCAGCGTCGAAGCGTTCGGCGGCGGCACGACGTTCGTTGCCGTCACCGTGGTGACCATGGTCGGCGGAACTTTGGCCTCGGCCGCCCCCACCCCCGGCGGCGTCGGCGCCGTCGAAGCGGCGCTGATCGGTGGGCTTGCCGCATTCGGGGTACAGGCGGCCGTTGGTGTGCCGTCCGTGTTGCTGTATCGGGTGCTCACTTGCTGGTTGGCGGTATTCATCGGGTGGCCGGTGATGCGCTGGCTCACCCAGAACGAGATGATCTAGCGCTCAGCACGCCGCCTATAACAGCTGCGCGGACACGAACAGGCTTGGCGGCGCCGAATCCTCGATGTCGGCCGGCGGGCGGTCGTAGCTGGCCATCAGCTCCTCGGCCGGTACCACCGACACCTTCCAGCCGTGACGACGCAACCAGTCACCGACGTCTTCGCGCTCTTCGAAGTACCACAGGTCCTGGACGTCGGGGATATCGCGCTGCTCGCCCAGTTTGGCGGCGAGATCGCGGACACGCTGCATTTGCTCACGCTGCTTAGCGCGGGCGTCAGGGTCCATGAAGCCAGGGCCGGGCGCCTCGACCGCGATCCGGCTGCCTGCCGCGGAAAGCGCCTGCACCCGCTCGAACAGCAGCTCCTGCGCCGCCGCCGGCAAGAACGGCAGCAGCCCCTCGGCCGACCAGACGCTTGGTGCCGAAGCGTCAAAACCAGCCCGCCGCAATGCTTCTGGCCAGTCGTGGCGTAGATCGACCGGAACATCGACCAGGTTGGCCGTAGGCTCATCGCCGCGTTGCCGAAGCGTCGACGACTTGAACTCCAGCACTTTGGGCTGGTCGAGTTCGTACACCGTCGTCCCGTCCGGCCACGGCAACCGCCACGCCCGCGAATCAAGACCCGCCGCCAAGATCACCACCTGGCGCACCCCTGCGTTGGTGGCGTCAAGGAAGAACCTGTCGAAAAACGCCGTGCGGGAGGCCATGTAGTTGACCATCGACCGCATCCGCAACGGCAGATCCGGTTCTTCCTCGACGATCTCGGGGGGCAGCTCGGGCGCCGAAAACCAGTTCCACATGCCCTCACCCGCGGCGTCGAGGAACACCCGCGCATACGGATCGTGAATCAGCGGGTTTTCACTCTCGGTTTCCGCGGCGCGAGCCGCTGCCACACCCAACGCCGTCGCACCCACGCTCTCGGTGATCTCCCAGCTGTCGTTGTCGGTTCTTGCCACGTGTTTCCTCCTCGCCGGTACCACTTGCGGACGGTACGCGGGCTTCCTGTGAACCCCTTCAGCGAGGTGATAGCGCATGTGATATCGCTTTGCAGGAGCGGCTTATCCTCAGAACCGCGCCGCTCACAACGGCGCGAAGACGTACCGTATTCGCATGGCAGAACAATCGCATGCGGTCACAATTTCGCACCCGCCGGCCGCAGTACTTCGCGCCGTCAACCCCATCCTGCGGTCGCTGCTGCGCACTCCGGTCCTGGGCGGCGCGCGCAAGCAGCTGATGGTGGTCAGCTTCAACGGACGAAAAACCGGACGGCGCTACTCGATTCCCCTGAGCGCCTACCAGATCGACAACGACCTCTATGCCCTGAGCGGAGCACCCTGGAAGCACAACTTCCGCGACGGCGCCACCGCTGAGGTCTTGCACGACGGCAAGACGACGACCATGCGCGGCGAACTCATTCAAGACCGCGCGGTCGTCGCCGACCTCTACCACCGCTGTGCGCAGTCCTATGGCGCCAAAACTGCGCAGCGCATGATGGGCATGAAATTCCGTGATCAGCGCATGCCGACACTCGAGGACTTCGCCGACGCGGTCCAGCGGGATCACCTGGCTGCGATCCGGTTTACCCCGGCAGCCTAGAGTCGGTCGCGCAAGCGGCCAACGAGGCTGCGTAACCTTGCGTGATGTGACCCGGGCCAGTAAATGCGCCCACATTCTGCGCAGCGGCTGAATTCGTCGTAGTACTGGCGGGTCAACGGCTCGAGCTGGTCGATCACCTCATCCTTCGTGACGGTGGCCAATGTGCCGTTGCAGCGCACGCATCGGGTCAACGGCGCCAGCCGCTCACCCAGATCCAGCCGCCGTACCACCTCGAGTGTCTGCTCCTCGGCCTGGTCGGCGTGGACGAAAAGACCATGAGTGATTGCGCGACGCTTGAGCAGGCCGCGATCTCGGGTCAGCAGGATCCGGTGCTGCTCCCGGCTGATGTCGGCCAGGGCCTGGTCATCGGCGTCACTGGACCACCAGACGTCGAACCCCAGCACCCGAAGCAGCCGCGCCAGCCGACCGAGGTTGACATCGACGACGAAGCGCGGATCGCGCAGCGGTACCGGCCGCAGCCTGGCCGTGGACCCGATATCGAGTGCCTCAAAGACCGGGTATGCGGCGATGCGCTCACCCACATTCGGGCGGTGGCTGAAGTCCACCGGATTCCCGTTCACCAAGATCATGTCGACCTCGGTGTGCGGAATCCCCATCGCCTCGAGCACGTCCTTGACCGTCTGATGCGTCCGAAACGGACGGCGTACCGTCACACCGCGTGACTCGGGTCCTAAAAAGTCATTGAGCTCGGCGTATGCCCGGACCTCCACATAGCCGACCATTCCTCATGGTCTCCCGCCTGATTGCCAGGACGCAAG
>JAFAQO010000637.1 GCA_019246375.1 Mycobacterium sp.
GAAAGCAGGTGCATGTCGCGATAGTCGTCCTCAACTTCATCGGTGACTCCGGCCCGCGCGCCCAGTGCGGCGGGCCACCACAGGTCGAACATGGCGTCGTAGGTCTCACGGTGATCGGGCCGGCGCAGCACGGCGCAAGCGATGCCCTCGCGCAGCACCTCACGATCGGAAAGCCCCAGGGTGGCCAGCACCCGCCCGGCGTCCACCGTCTCCGACGGGCCGACCGAAATACCTTGCCCACGAAGCGCTTCCACGAAACCCACCAGATGGCCCGGCAGTCCGTGCGGGGCCAGCGGCTGGCTGGGACGGACGCGGCGGACGGCCATCAGTTCAGCCTGAGCTCGCCGGCCGCGCGTTTGTGGTCGGATTGGTGCTTGAGCACCACCCCGAGCGTGGCGGCAACCGTCGCGTCGTCGATGGTGTCCATGCCCAGCGCCAGCAGCGTGCGCCCCCAGTCGATGGTCTCGGCGACCGAAGGCAGCTTCTTGAGCTGCATTCCGCGCAGCACACCGACGACGCGCACCAACTCCTCGGCCAAGTGCCCGGGCAGTTCGGGCACCCGCGACAACAGGATGCGGCGTTCCAGCTCCGGGCTGGGGAAGTCAATGTGCAGGAACAGACAGCGACGTTTGAGTGCCTCGGACAGTTCCCGGGTGGCGTTGGAGGTGAGTACTACGAACGGCGCCCGGGCGGCGGTGATCGTGCCCAGCTCGGGCACCGTCACCGCGAAGTCCGACAGCACCTCCAGCAGCAGGCCCTCGATCTCGATGTCGGCCTTATCGGTTTCGTCGACTAGCAGCACCGTCGGTTCGGTGCGCCGGATGGCGGTCAGCAGCGGACGCGAAAGCAAAAACTCTTCGCTGAACACGTCTGTCTTGGTTTGATCCCAGTCACCCGAGCCGGCCTGGATCCGCAGTATCTGCTTGGCATGGTTCCACTCGTAGAGCGCGCGGGCCTCGTCAACACCCTCGTAGCACTGCAGGCGGACCAACCCCGATCCGGTGGCCTGGGCGACGGCCCGGGCCAGCTCGGTTTTGCCGACCCCGGCGGGGCCTTCCACGAGTAACGGCTTACCAAGTCGGTCGGCGAGAAACACCGCTGTCGCCGTGGCGGTATCGGGCAGGTAGCCCGTCTCGGCCAGCCGCCGGGCGACGTCGTCGATGTCGGCGAACAGCGGAATGGGCCGCGCGGGCACGCTCACTGCAATGTCTCCTAAGCATTCTCGATTGAGTGTCAGGCAGGACGGGTTTGGCCGTCTCCCCACACAATCCATTTGGTCGAGGTCAATTCCGGCAGTCCCATCGGCCCGCGGGCGTGCAGCTTCTGGGTGGAGATGCCGATCTCGGCGCCAAAGCCGAACTGCTCACCGTCGGTGAAGGCCGTCGATGCGTTGACCATCACGGCGGCCGCGTCGACCCCTTCGGTGAACCGTTGGGCGGCAGCCATATTGGTAGTCACGATGGCCTCGGTGTGTCCGGTGCCGTACTCGTTGATGTGGGCGATCGCCTCGTCGACGCCGTCGACCACGGCCACCGCGATGTCCATCGCCAGGTATTCGCGGCGCAGGTCATCCTCGTCGGCGTCCAGGTGTACGGTCACCCCGGCGTGTTCCAGGGCAGCCAGCAACCGTGGCATGGCCTGCCCGGCGATCGTGGCGTCAACCAGCAGCGTCTCGGCGGCGTTGCAGACACTGGGCCTGCGGGTCTTGGAGTTCAACAAGATCCGTTCGGCCACCTCCAGGTCGGCCGCGCCATCCACGTACACGTGGCAGTTACCGACACCGGTCTCGATGGTGGGCACCTGCGCGTCGCGGACCACCGCGTCGATCAGGCCCGCTCCCCCGCGCGGAATCACCACATCGACCAGCCCGCGGGCCTGGATCAGATGAGTGACAGTGGACCGGTCGGCGGCTGACAGCAGCTGAACCGCGTCGGCAGGCAGGTCCTCGCTGTCCAGGGCGGTACGCAGCACCTCGACCAGCGCCTCATTGGACTTCGCCGCTGAGGAGCTGCCGCGCAGCAGCGCGGCGTTGCCGGACTTGAGCGCCAAGCCGAACGCGTCGACCGTGACGTTGGGCCGGCCTTCGTAGACCATCCCCACCACGCCGAGCGGAACCCGCTGCTGGCGCAGCATGAGTCCGTTGGGCAAGGTGTAGCCGCGCAGCACTTCGCCGACCGGGTCGGGCAAGCCGGCGACCTGACGCAAACCGGCGGCGATTCCCTCGACACGCTGGGGGTTCAGCGCCAGCCGGTCGAGCATCGCGGTCGGTGTACCGGCGGCCCGCGCGGCGTCGAGATCCTCGGCGTTGGCGGCCAGGATCCGGTCGACGTGGGCTGCCAGCGCGCCGGCAGCAGCATTCAGGGCATGATCCTTGGTCACGGTCGGAAGTGAGGCCAGCACGCGAGCAGCAACGCGGGCGCGGCGCGCAGCATCGTGCACCTCTTGGCGCAAGTCGGAAAGCGGCGGTGCGTGCACACTCATTACCCCAGCGTATCGGGCTTCGTGCCCACCAGGCGCGCGGCCTGTCTCGCGGCTCGTCGATGATGATGCGGCCGAAGTCGTGCGGCAGCGCCTGTTTACCCAATCGCACGGTATGCCAAGTTGCCGGATCGACGAACGTCTGCGCCGGTTGTGCAGGAGCAGGCCAGTCCCTAACGTCGGCGCAATGACGAGCCGGGTCTGCGTGGTGGGCAGCATAAACATGGACACGGTTTTCGAGGTCGAAACCCTCCCGCGGCCGGGCGAGACGGTGCTGGCGTCGTCGAGCCGCTGCACGCCCGGCGGCAAAGGGGCCAATCAAGCCGCGGCGGCCGCACGCGCGGGCGCGGTAGTCCAGTTCGTCGGCGCCGTAGGCGACGATCCAGTGGCCGCGCGATTGCGCGAGCATCTGAGCGCCAACGGAGTTAACACCGACGGCCTGATGACCTTGCCGGGCCCCAGCGGATACGCGGTCGTGCTGGTGGACTCCGCCGGCGAAAACACGATCGTCGTCGCGCCGGGCGCCAACGGCCGGCTGGAGCTGGACTCGGGCCGGGTGCCTGCTCTGGTCGCAGATTGCGACGTCTTGCTGCTGCAGTTGGAGATCCCGGTCACCACGGCAGCGGCCGCCGCTCGCCAGGCCCGCTCGTCGGGGGTGACGGTCATCCTCAACGCCTCCCCGGCC
>JAFAQO010000652.1 GCA_019246375.1 Mycobacterium sp.
GGAGGAGCGGGCGATTGGACCGAGCCCGGCGACGATGCAGGCCGCGGAGCGGCCTGAGGAGGAGCGGGCGATTGGACCGAGCCCGGCGACGATGCAGGCCGCGGAGCGGCCTGAGGAGGAGCGGGGCAACCAAGCTAGCCCCCCGGCGACGATGAGCGCCCGGGGACCGGGCGGCGAGGGCGAAGAAAGTCGTGGGCCCAGGGCCGCAGGGCGCGTGGTCGTGCTGTCCGGTCCCTCGGCGGTCGGAAAGTCGACGGTGGTCCGGTGCCTCCGCGAGCGGATACCTGACCTGCATTTCAGCGTGTCGGCGACGACCCGGGCGCCCCGGCCGGGTGAGGTCGACGGTGTCGACTACCACTTCGTGAGTTCCGCTCGCTTTCAGGAGCTGATCGAGCAGGGCGCCCTGTTGGAGTGGGCCGAAATCCACGGCGGGCTGCACCGCTCGGGCACCCTGGCCCAACCCGTCCGCGAGGCCACTGCTGCCGGCTACCCGGTGCTCATCGAGGTGGATTTAGCCGGCGCGCGAGCGGTCAAAGCGGCGATGCCGGAGGTGGTCACGGTGTTTCTGGCACCACCGAGTTGGCAGGATCTGGAGGCGCGACTTGTCGGTCGCGGAACCGAGACGCCGGAGGTGATTAGTCGCCGGCTAGCCACCGCCCGCGCCGAACTGGCAGCTCAAAGCGACTTTGACGAAGTCGTGGTGAATCGCCGATTGGAGACTGCCTGCACTGAATTGGTATCCTTGCTGCTGGGAACCGCGCCGGGCACGGCGTCATCGGGCTTGTCCGATTGAGCAACGCGTCTGCAGCCGTTCTTAGCCGCACTATTTCGCCAGGAGATTTCTACGTGAGTACTTCGCAATCCGACGCGCCGTTGGCCGCCGTCCCTGCGGTGGATCAGTTCGATCCGGCGTCGGGCGGGGTCGGTGCCTACGACACACCGCTGGGCATCACCAACCCGCCGATCGACGAGCTGCTGGACCGCGTTTCGAGCAAGTACGCCCTGGTCATCTACGCTGCGAAGCGGGCCCGGCAGATCAACGACTACTACAACCAGCTCGGCGAGGGCATCCTCGAATATGTCGGCCCGCTGGTGGAGCCCGGACTACAGGAAAAGCCGCTGTCGATCGCGTTACGGGAGATCCACGCCGACCTGCTCGAGCACACCGAAGGCGAATAGCAGGGCCGGGACGGGCTGCGATGAGCCGCTTGGGCGACGAGCAGGACTGATGGACCGCAAACGGATCATCGTCGGCGTTTCCGGTGGCATCGCCGCATACAAGGCATGCACCGTCGTGCGTCAGCTCAGCGAGGCCGGTCACCAGGTCCGCGTGATCCCGACCGAATCCGCCCTGCGTTTCGTCGGCGCAGCGACCTTCGAGGCGCTCTCCGGCGAACCGGTGCACACCGGAGTCTTCTCCGACGTTCCCGAAGTGCCACACGTCCGTCTCGGCCAGCAGACCGATCTGGTCGTGGTGGCGCCGGCCACCGCTGACCTACTCGCCCGGGCGGTTCACGGCCGCGCCGACGATCTGCTGACCGCGACTTTGCTGACCGCCCGATGTCCGGTGCTGTTTGCGCCGGCGATGCACACCGAGATGTGGCTGCATCCGGCGACCGTCGACAACGTGGCAACGCTGCGCCGCCGCGGTGCGGTGGTGCTTGAGCCGGCCTTCGGACGCCTGACCGGGGCGGATAGCGGGCCGGGCCGCCTGCCCGAGGCCGAAGAGATCACCACGCTCGCCCACCTGCTTTTGGAGCGGCACGACGCTTTGCCCTATGACTTAGCGGGCTGCAAGCTGCTGGTCACCGCCGGCGGCACCCGCGAGCCGATCGACCCGGTGCGCTTCATCGGCAACCGCAGTTCGGGCAAGCAGGGTTACGCCGTGGCACGCGTTGCCGCCCAGCGCGGCGCCGACGTCACGCTGATCGCCGGACATACCGCGGGACTCATCGACCCTGCCGGCGTCTACGTGGTGCATGTCAGCTCGGCGCAGCAACTCGGGGAGGCGGTGTCCAAGCACGCCCCGGACGCCGATGTACTGGTGATGGCGGCGGCCGTCGCGGATTTCCGGCCCGCGCAGGTCGCGGCCGCCAAGATCAAGAAGGGCGTCGAGGAACCGCCGAGCATCGAACTCGTGCGCAACGAGGACGTGCTGGCAGGGGCGGTGCGAGCCCGCGCCGACGGGCAGCTGCCCAACATGCGCGCGATCGTCGGGTTCGCCGCGGAAACCGGCGACGCCAACGGCGATGTGCTGTTTCACGCCCGGGCGAAGCTGCGCCGCAAGGGCTGCGACTTGTTGGTGGTCAATGCCGTCGGCGAGGGCAAGGCCTTCGAGGTGGACAACAACGACGGCTGGCTGCTGGCATCCGACGGTACCGAGTCAGCGCTGCAGCACGGCTCTAAGACACTGATGGCCAGTCGTATTGTGGACGCAATCGTCACGTTCCTGCACATTGGCACCCGGTAAGTCGACGTCCGCACACGACGTCCGGGCCGGCCGGTTGGCTGGACGTTGCGGCGATATAATTCGACTAACTAACATTTTGGCGGACTTGGAAGGACAAGGGCGTGAGCGAAAAGGGTCGACTGTTCACCAGCGAATCGGTAACCGAGGGGCATCCCGACAAGATCTGTGACGCCATCAGCGACTCGGTGCTCGACGCGCTGCTGGAACAGGACCCCCGCTCACGTGTGGCGGTCGAGACGATGGTCACCACCGGCCAGGTGCACGTTGCCGGCGAGGTGACCACGTCGGCGTACGTCGACATTCCCAAAATCGTTCGGGATCGCATCCTCGAGATCGGGTACGACTCGTCGACCAAGGGGTTCGACGGGGCGTCCTGCGGGGTCAACATCGCCATCGGTGCACAGTCACCCGACATTGCCCAGGGTGTGGACACCGCCCACGAAGCGCGCGTCGAGGGTGCCGCGGACCCGTTGGACCTGCAGGGCGCCGGAGATCAGGGCCTGATGTTCGGCTATGCGATCAACGACACCCCCGAACTGATGCCGCTGCCGATCGCGCTGGCCCACCGGCTGGCCCGGCGACTGAGCGAGGTCCGCAAGGGCGGCGTGCTGCCGTACCTGCGCCCGGACGGCAAGACGCAGGTCACCATCGGCTACGAAGACAATGTCCCGAGACGGCTGGACACCGTCGTCATCTCCACCCAGCACGCCGCTGACGTCGACTTGGAGCAGATGCTTACTCCCGACATCCGGGAGAAGGTGCTCAACACCGTGCTCGACGACCTTTCCCATGAGACCCTCGACGCCTCGTCGGTGCGGCTGCTGGTCAACCCGACCGGCAAGTTCGTGCTCGGCGGGCCGATGGGCGATGCCGGACTGACCGGCCGCAAGATCATCGTCGACACCTACGGCGGCTGGGCCCGTCACGGCGGCGGCGCCTTCTCCGGCAAGGATCCGTCCAAGGTGGACCGTTCCGCGGCGTACGCGATGCGGTGGGTGGCGAAGAACGTGGTCGCCGCCGGGCTAGCCGACCGGATTGAGGTGCAAGTCGCCTACGCCATCGGTAAGGCCGCACCGGTCGGCTTGTTCGTCGAGACGTTCGGCACCGAGACAGTCGACCCGATCAAGATCGAAAAGGCCATCGGCGACGTGTTCGACCTGCGGCCCGGCGCGATCATCCGCGATCTTGATCTGCTGCGCCCGATTTACGCGCAGACCGCCGCCTACGGCCACTTCGGCCGCAGCGACATCGACCTACCGTGGGAGCAGCTCAACAAGGTCGACGACCTGAAGCGCGCTGTGTAGCTGCGCGCTCTGCATCGTCGCCGGGCTACGCCTGATTGCCCGGCTCCTCCTCATCGCGCTGCGCGCTCTGCATCGTCGCCGGGCTACGCCTGATTGCCCGGCTCCTCCTCATCGCGCTGCGCGCTCTGCATCGTCGCCGGGCTACGC
>JAFAQO010000051.1 GCA_019246375.1 Mycobacterium sp.
GGCGAGCGTGGCGCTCAACAGCGGGTCTTCGGAGAGGTATTCGAAGTTGCGACCGTTGCGTGGGTCGCGCGCCAGATTGATGCCGCCCGCCAAGAGAACGTTGAATCCGCGGCTGCGGGCCTCATGGCCGATGGCGGCACCCGAGACACGGGCCAGCTCAGGGTCGAAACAGGCGGCCAGCGCCAGTCCGGCGGGCAGTGCGGTGGCGGTATCACCGGGCCGGTAGCCGGGGTTGGTAACACCGAGGCTGGCGTCGCTCATCCGCAGTGCCGGTACACCGAGTCGCGGAATGCCGGGAACATATCCCGCGCTCATCTCAACGTCCGGCGGGATGCGCTGATCCCGAAACGGCAGTAGGTCATTGGCGCCCATCACACTGATCAGCAACGAGAATCGCTCATCGTCAGTCATCTGGGCCTCAACTTCACGCGCGCGGACGTCGGCCTCGGTATCGCCGACCCCTGCCGCGGCTGCTACATCGCTCACCCGTCAACAGTAAGACGCGGTGAGACGTGGCCGGCCCGATTGTCCGGCTCACCGCACGCCCTCTTTGGCGTACACAACCCGCAGCACATGCCCGAGCTCCGGACCCATTACCAGCTCGGCCAGCATGCACATCGTCGCGACGAAATCCGGACCGTGCGCGGGCTGGGTGTCGCTCAAGTGATGCGCCACCTCATGCAGCACAACCAGCTCACGCATGGCCCAGTCGGCGGTATCTCGATCAGGCACTGCGATAACTCCTGTGCCGTCACGAGATTCATAATGCGCGGCGGTGGCGGCCCGACGCGGCCGCACCGTCAGCGGCGGTACCGCCGGCCATTGCCGCTGCACCGCCGGTAGCGTCAGCACCTCGTCGACGTAGCGCTGAACCGCGGGCACCGAGCCGAACCGCCCCTCCGGGGGGAGCGTCAATTGCGTGCCGAAGAATTCGACAGCCTGCGATCCGTGCTCGGCGGCACGGTCAAACAGGGTACGGACGAATTGCTCAGCAGCGTAAACCTTCGAGCGCTGCGTATCCCGCGCAGCAGAATCCGCTGTGGTCACCGGTTCAGCGCACCCCGCGCCCCGGACAACTCCGGATTGTTTCCTAGCCGAGCCCGCTTACCGGCCCGGTCCCCTGCGCGTCGCGCCGCGGACGAATACCCGGCCGAGGCGCGGTTGGCTTGCCAGGTGCCACGCGCCGTCGACGCGCTGCCGTAATAGTCGCGTAGTTCAATATCCTTGTCCCGCAGGGCGATAGCAGTGCCCGGTGCGCGGCCACGGTCTTTTTGGGCTTCCCGTCGAGTTTGCTCGCGAGCGTCCGCCAGTCGCTGACCGATCCGGGCGCCGAACGCGAGCTGAAAGTTCAGCCGGGCAGTGATCGTCGGCGTCGGCCGGTGCGCGCCGGAGGCGATGTAGGAATCTGAGGCGCGCACCATCTGAACCACCAAACTGGCATACAACGCGTGGCTGGCGTCGATATCCTCGGCGAACCCGTAGGCGTAGACAAACGTCGAGTTCGTCGCCACATCGCAGCGCACGTCGTTGGCCGCGGCGATCACGACGAACAGCTGGACATAGGTCCGCAGCCCTCTGGTGCCTGCAATGCCGATCGTGATCGTCCGTTGGACAGGGGTCTGCGCGGCCGTGCGCTTGGCCGACTGCGCCCGGGCCACCGCCAGGTCGATGGAGGTTGCCGTGGCCAGCCGTTGTGCCGCCGCCATGACCGCCTCAGCCTCATGGTGGTTGTCGGTGCCGTCTGCCTGACGCAACAGGGCGGCGATTCGAGCCAGCATCTTGTCGTCGCTCATAGCGCCAAACTACGGGAGCACTACGACTTTCCCGTACGCGTGCCCCGCCGGCCACCCACTGTTAGCGCGGGTTAACTGACAGTCTGGCGTTGATCCACGACACCACATCGTCGAGTACCTGGTCGCGTTCGGGTTCGTTGAACACCTCGTGGTGGAGCCCTGGATACTCCTTGAGCTCCACGTCGGCCGACCCCACGCGTTCGACCAGTTCACGGCTGCCGTCGATGGAGATCAGCCGGTCGTCGACGCCGTGCACGATCAGCAGCGGCGCCGTCAGCGCGGCGGCTCGTCGCGGCATCGTTTCGCCGACCAGCAGCAGCGCGCGGGCGACGCCGGCGGGCACTTTGCCGTGGTGGACCAGCGGATCGCTGTCGTAGGCGGCGACGACCGCAGGGTCGCGGGATATCGCGCTGGAGTCCAGTTCCTGGACCGGCAGGCCCGGCGCGATCGCACCCAAAGTCTTGGCGGTGAACGCCAACAGTGGCGACACGGCGGCCTGCGCGGCCACCGCAGGTCCCGAAAGCACCATCAAGTCGTAGTTGTCGGGGCGTTCGACCCCGTAGGCGAAGACGATCCCGCCGCCCATGCTGTGGCCGAGCACGATGCACGTACAGCCTGGATGTTCTTTTTTGGCGATACCGACGAGGATGTCGAAGTCGCCGGTGTACTCGGAAATGTCTTTCAGCAGCACCCGCTTGCCACCGGAGCGACCGTGCCCGCGATGGTCGAGGGCGTACGTCACCAGCCCCGCCTCACCGAACCGCTGCGCGACGTGGTCATAGCGGCGGGCGTGCTCGCCCAGACCGTGCGAGAGCACGACCACCGCGCGCGGGGCGGTATCTGGTGTCCAGACGTCGTAGACGATGCGCACGCCGCCGACGCCATCGAACGTTCGTTCGGTGCGGGTGGTAGCCATCAGAGGCAGCGTAAACCCGATTGCCCGTCTCCTCCTCGCGCCGCCCCACGGCGCGCGTCGTCGTAGAGTGGCGACCGAAATGCCCGGCGTTCTCGTAAGCTCTGTCCCGTGAGCTTGCTCGCGGAAAGCTTTGACAGCAATTTTTCTGCCCGCGCGGAGCCTTACCGACGCGAACTGCTCGCGCACTGCTATCGGATGACCGGGTCGCTGCACGACGCCGAAGACCTCGTGCAGGAAACCTACCTGCGGGCCTGGAAGGCTTACGACAGGTTCGAGGGCAAGTCGTCGGTGCGGACCTGGCTGCACCGCATCGCAACCAACGCCTGCTTGACCGCTCTCGAAGGCCGGCAACGGCGGCCGTTGCCAAGCGGGTTGGGCGCTCCGAGCTCCGATCCCACCGCCGAGCTGGTGGAACGAACCGAAGTGCCGTGGCTGGAGCCGCTGCCGGAGTCGTCCAGTGATCCGTCCGACGTCGTCGGGTCGCGCGAGTCGGTGCGGTTGGCGTTCGTCGCGGCGCTGCAGCACTTGTCGCCCCGGCAGCGGGCGGTGCTCGTGCTCCGCGAAGTGCTGCAGTGGAAGGCCGCCGAGGTGGCCACGGCGATCGGTACGAGCACGGCAGCCGTCAACAGCCTGCTGCAACGGGCGCGGTCTCAGTTGGAGGCGGCTGGCCCCAGCGCTGAAGACCGCCTGGCAGTGCCCGATTCGGCTGAAGCGCAGGACAGGCTGATCCGCTACATTGCAGCGTTCGAGGCCTACGACGTCGACCGGCTGGTGGAGATGTTCACCAGCGAGGCGGTCTGGGAGATGCCGCCCTTCGTCGGTTGGTATCAAGGTCCCGAAGCGATCGCCACGCTGGTGCAGCAGCAGTGCCCTGCGCAAGCGCCCGGCGATATGCGCCTGATTCCCCTGGTCGCCAATGGCCAGCCCGCGGCCGCGATGTACATGCGCGACGGCGACCAACACCTGCCGTTCCAGTTGCATGTGATCGACATGCGGCCCGACGGGGTGTCACACGTGGTGGCCTTCTTCGACACCACCCTGTTTCCGAAATTCGGCCTGCCTGAACAGCTTTAGCTCGAAGAGTAGCCGGTTATGCCACGTGATCGATCGAAAAGCGTGCAATAACTGGCCACTCGGCTACTTGAGCTTTACAACAGCTCTGTCCGATGGTGGCCCCGACACTGGCCGTACCACACCGGAGTACCAAATCGAGATTCACTTGGGCCAGTCGGACACCCTAACGCTCCCCGAACTGGACACTGCATGAAGCAATGCGCAGACGCTGCTGACTGCCGGTGAGCCTAATCCGCCATGGCACAGGACATTAAACTTCGCCCAATTGCCCACTGAACATATGCCGATCACCAACTCCGCAAACCTCGCGGGAAGCAAAGCACAAGCGACAGAACGTAATTGGGCCGCAGCCAAACCGCTATGCGCTTGTTACTTAAGTTGACAGAGTGCTATTTGTGATTATTGTTGCCTTTTTTATCGGCGCCGCAGAAAGGGCAACTGTGCCGAACCGCAGTCTTTCAATTCTCGCCGCAACCGCGGTGACCATGGTGACTACCGCAATGATCTGCCTGCCCGCCACAACCGCGGCACCCCCGGAGACCACAACTGCTGATTTCTATGTTCCGCCAACACCGCTACCTGCGGGTCCGCCCGGAACCATCATCCGGTCGCAGCCGTACAAGCTCGCGATTTCCGTGCCGGAACGAAACGGAAGAATCCCCGCGAACGCAACGCGGCTTATGTACCTGAGCACCGACACCCATGGCGCACCTAACGCGGTGACCGGAACCTACCTTGCCACGACGCTGCCCTGGAAGGGGCCCGGCCCCCGACCCCTGGTCGCGTACGCGGTGGGAACACATGGTCAGGGTGACCACTGCGCTCCGTCGAAATTGCTCCAAGAATTTGTTACGTACCGGCCTCCGGTAGACGTATTGCCCGAATACGAGATCGTAGGGATTTATGATCTACTCGCCCACGGGATGTCGGTCGTCGTAACCGACTACTACGGGTTGGGCACGCCGCCCATACACGATTACGTCAACCGCCTCTCCCAAGCGCACGCCGTGCTCGACTCGCTCCGCGCCGCCCAGCGCCTGCCGGGCAGCGACATCAGACAGGACACGCCACTGGCGCTTTTCGGCTACTCGCAGGGCGGCGGCGCTTCCGCAGCTGCCGCAGAACTACAGGCCAACTATGCCCCGGAACTCAACGTCCGCGGCGCCTACGCGGGTGCGCCGCCGGCGAACCTGCTGGAGGTGCTCAACTCGCCGGGGCTCAACGGTGGGCCTATCGGTAATGGCCGTCCGGGAGGAGCGGCCATCGGACTCATCGGCTACGTGATCAACGGCGTCTACGCTGACTACCCGGAGTCGCGCTCCGTCATAGACCAAACGGTAAACCTCAAAGGCGCGAAATTCTTGAAAGACGTTGCGCAGCAGTGCGTCGGTGCGACGATCCTGAATTACGCCTATGACGACTCCCGCGCGTTTATCGCCAACGGTCAGTCGATCTCCACCGTGATCAATTCGTCACCGGTGTTAAAGGGAATCGCCGAGGAACAAACAATCGGCACCCTCAAGCCGCAAGCGCCCGTGCTCCTGGTATCCAACATCAACGACGACCTGGTTCCCCATCAGCAAGTGCGCCAGCTTGCCGAGCAGTGGTGCACACAAGGAGCAACCGTCAAGCTGGACACCGCGTTGCTGCCGCCGCTGATACCCAGTACCATCATCGGTCACGGTATTGAGCTCATACCCGGCATTGACGCGGGCGAGGACTGGATCAGTGACCGATTCGCCGGAAAGCCGGCGCCCAACAGCTGCGGCAGCATGTCATGAAACAACGCTGTGGCATTTCGGTAACCAGCTCATGTTGAGCGAACTGGCTAGCCTTAAGCTATGGCTGCAACAGTGGACATTCGGCGCTCGACCGAGCGAGCAGTCACCAAGACACCATGGCTGACTTCCAGGCACTCTTTCTCGTTCGGCGATCACTATGACCCGTCCAACACCCACCACGGGTTGCTGTTGGTGAACAATGACGACCTCGTCGAGCGTGGCAGCGGCTTTCATACACACCCGCACCGGGACATGGAGATCATCACCTGGGTGCTGCAAGGCTCTTTGGCGCATCGGGATTCGGCCGGAAACCATGGGGTCGTTTACCCGGGCTTGGCGCAGCGCATGTCGGCAGGCAGCGGTATTCGACACTCGGAGAAAAATGACTCTTCAACTGAGGCAGTGCATTTCGTTCAAATGTGGGTGATACCCGACGAGTTCGGAATTACCCCGAGCTACCAGCAGCACGAAATCGACGACGCGGCGCTGGCCGGACGCCTGGTGACAATCGCTTCGGGCATGCCCGGTTCCGACGCCGCCATCACGCTCCACAACCGCAGGGCCGCGCTGCATGGTGCGCGGCTGCACCCCGGCGAAACCGTCGACCTTCCGCCGGCGCCTTATCTACACCTGTTCCTTGCCGATGGCCGGGCCACACTTGAAAACAGCGGCGTCCTGGCTGAAGGGGACGCCGTCCGGTTCACCGGCTCCGATGGCCAAAGGGTAACGGCCACCGAGCCGTCCGAAGTCCTCATCTGGGAGATGCACGCGACGCTGGGCGGTTGAGGCCAGCGCGACTAGTGACTTATGTGGGTACGGCGCCCAGTCCCAGGTAGATGGCGATCAGGATGACGGCGACCATGATGCCAACCAAGAATGGAATAACTGCCCACCCGCCGTTGGCATTCTTGTATCCCAAGCTGTAGCCCAGCCGTGACCCCGACGAATGAGCCGACTGTTTCCCAAGCGACCGCTGACGCCGTAGTCGGTGGAGTGCCCACTTACCCGGTAGTCCTAGCTTCTCGCCGTCAGCGCCACCACAGCCGGGAGACATAAGGTTGGCCCGACGAAAAGGAGTCCCAATGTCGCAGCCACAGCCGCGTCACGCCGAGCCCGACCCGGAAGCCGGTGTGAAAGCCACCCGAACCGTCCGGTTCTGGGTGGTGCCGATTGTCATCACTTTGGCGGTGTTGTCGGCGTTGGCGGGCCTGTACCTGGGCGGAATCTTGAAGCCGACGAGCAACTTGCGGCACTTCCCGATCGCGGTGGTGAACGAGGACGCCGGCCCGGTGGGCAAGCAGGTCCTCAACGGTGTGGTGTTGGCTCTGAACCAAGACAAGTTCGACATTCGCCTGCTCTCTCGCGAACAGGCCTTGCACCAGCTCGATACCGCGCAAGTGTATGGCGCGGCCGTGATACCGCCGGACTTCTCTTCGAAGCTGCGCGACTTGCCGCAAAGCGCGGCCGGCCCCGGAACCGCGAACCGGCCGGTGATCACCGTTTTGACGAACCCGCGGGCCGGCACACTGGGCTCCAACATCGCCGGCCAGACACTCACGAAGGCGATGAGCCGGGCCGATCATCAAGTGGGCGAACGGCTTACTGCACAAGTATCAGCGCAGACCGGCGGAGCGCCACTACCTGGTGCATTGTCGTTGCTGCTCGGCAGTCCGATCGAAATCCAGAGCGCAGTGCACGATGCCCTGCCCGACGGGACCGGCAACGGGCTATCCGCGTTCTACTACTCGTTGTTGCTGCTGTTAGCCGGCTTTACCGGCAGCATCGTGGTCAGCACCCTGGTCGACTCGATGCTCGGTTACGCACCAGCCGAATTCGGCCCGGTGTACCGGTTCGCCGAGCAGGTCAAGATTTCGAGATTTCGCACCCTGCTGATCAAATGGACATTGATGACGGTGTTGGCATTGCTGACGTCGGCCATCTACATGGCGATAGCCAAGGCGCTCGGCATGCCCTTTCAACACTGCCTGCGCTTGTGGCTGTACGGTGTATTCGCTATCGCTGCGGTCGGTGTCACGTCGACCTCGCTCATCGCGGTGCTGGGCACGCTTGGCCTACTGGTCAGCATGTTGATCTTCGTAATCCTCGGCTTGCCGTCGGCGGGCGCCACGGTTCCACTCGAGGCGACGCCGTCGTTCTTTACTTGGCTGGCCAAGTTCGAACCGATGCATCAAGTGTTTTTGGGCACTCGGGC
>JAFAQO010000541.1 GCA_019246375.1 Mycobacterium sp.
GCGGTCACGGCAACGTTGCGCTCCCCGGCGATTGTTCGCGCAAGCGCGACAGCGGCGGCTACGCCGTCGGTCACGAAGTGAAACGGAGCCTGCGCGTGGGCCTCGAACCAATCCGTTGGTACCTGGTGAGTCACCACGACCACCGGCACGTCCAGCGTGTGCCTGCCGCCCCACCCCCCGGTGAAGTCGAACAGCGTACGGCCGCAGACAAGTGCAGCCAACCCCGTGACCCACTGGTTCAAGTACGTTGCACTGGGCGCGGTCAGGTGCAGGGTGATGTCCGGGCTGGCGGTCGGAAACTCGACGTCTCCGTTCTGCAACCAGTCGAAGAGATGACCGATCGTGTTATCGGCCTTCGCGATGTAGCCGTCGAGCGACATCGACGCAGACGAGATCACCTGTCCCATGACGTGCTCCTTCATCCGAGAGGTCTTCTGTCATGACGCGTCGGGCACGCTGAAGTCATCGATCCGGCACGATTCATCCACCGCACCGCGGACAGCGGCAGAAGCGCGCATTCTCCATCAAGGACTGCGGTGCATAAATATGCAGGCCGGGTGGCCGCAAGTTGAACTGACCGGGGCCTGCCAGGCCGCCGACATCGCGAAGGTTCCCGTTGATAACCGCGCGCCGATCCGCCGTTATGCGCGCAAGTCTCGATCTTGATCCTGCCAATGCAGGCCCTGCCGAACTGGCTGATCTGCGCGGCTGCCTTCGCGGGCGGCCAAACGGGCAGGTCGGATAGCCCGGCCTTATGCCGCGGGGGCTTGGCCGGCAACCGAAATGACCTGGAGGCCTGGCTGCGGCATCCCGCCGCTCAACCCTGACCGAAGGCCGAGCCGACCTGTCGTTCATCTTCGTGCCGAGTTGACGGAAACCGTGCCGCTGTCGGCTACGAATACCTCGTGAGCAACCATCGTGGCGGCCGTGCGCCGCTGACTCCCGTTTCCGGCTCGCCGGAGGAAAGGGCAGCAGATGAAGTTTGTATCACATCGGCGGGGGCGGCCACCCGTCCCGGCCGCAATCGCAACACGGCAAGCAATGCGCCTCCTGCATCGCGGCAGGTCCGGTGCGCTGGTGCTCGGCCTGGCGGCGGCCGCGGCCGTAGCGGTCCCCGCGTCTGCCGCTGCCTCTGCGTCGAACGATTCGTCGCCGGTGGTCGGGCACGTCTACGTCAACGACAACACCAAGCCGGTCAACACGATCGGGGCGTTTGACCGTCACGCGGACGGCACGCTGACCCCCGAGGCCGGGTCCCCGTTCGTGGCCGGCGGGATGGGGACCGGCTCCGGGCTGGCCTCACAGGGCGCGCTGCAGTTCGCAGGGTACGGCCGGTTCCTGATCGCCGTGGACGCGGGCAGCGACCAGATCTCGGTGCTGCGGGTGCGTTCCGATGGCTCGCTCAGCCTGGTGCCCGGCGGTGTCGTCTGGTCTCACGGCACGCTGCCTGATAGCATCGCGGTCCACGGTGACCTGGTCTACGTGGCGAACTCCGGGGCTGGCGACAGCAACTACACCGGTTTCCGGCTCGGCTTCCGCGGCCGCCTGTTCCGCATCCCCGGGTCGACGGTGACGCTGGCCGCCAACGCCGCGCCCGGTGACGTGCTGTTCAACGGCACTGGCACCAAGCTGGCCGGCACCGAGGTGGGGCCGTCGGTGATCGACAGCTTCGTCGTCGGCTCCGACGGGCGGCTGACCGCCGCGCCCGGATCGCCGTTCGCAGCCCAGGGCCTGGGCCCGTTCGGCAGCGAGTTCCGCCCGACCAACCCCGACCAGCTGTTCGTGTCCAATGCCCACAACACCGCCCCGGACAGCGGCACCGTCTCGGCGTTCACGGACCGCTGGAACGGGCGGCTGTCCTCGATCGGCGGCTCCCCGTTCGCGGACAACCAGGTGGCCCCATGCTGGGTGGAGATCACCCATGACGGCCAGTTCCTGTTCACCGTGAACACCGCGACCGGCTCCGTCTCCAGCTACCAGATCGCTCCGAACGGCGCGCTGACCCTGCTGGCCAGCACCCCGATCAGGGGAACCAAGGTCGGCGCCGTCGACGCCCGGCTGAGCC
>JAFAQO010000694.1 GCA_019246375.1 Mycobacterium sp.
GAGGTGACCAAGAAGGAGTACGGCCAGGAACTGGTCTTCACCGCCGAGGTCGACGTTCGCCCCGAGATCACACTTCCCGACCTGAGCGAACTGAAAATCACGGTGGATGCGGTTGAAGTCGCCGATGAGGACGTCGACGCCGAACTGCAGTCGCTGCGCGCCCGGTTCGGCACTCTCACCGGAGTCGACCGGCCGGCGGCGGTCGGTGACTTCGTCTCGATCGACCTGTCCGCCAGCGTCGACGGCGAAGACGTGCCGGAGGCGGCGACCGCGGGCCTGTCACACGAGGTCGGTTCCGGCAAGCTCGTCGAAGGGCTGGACGACGCGATCGTCGGCCTGACTGCCGGCGAGTCTCGCGTCTTCACCACCACCCTGGCGACTGGGCCGCATGCAGGCGAGGAGGCCCAGGTCACCGTCACGCTCAGGTCGGTCAAGGAACGCGAACTGCCCGAACCCGACGACGAATTCGCGCAGCTGGCAAGCGAGTTCGACACCATCGATGAGCTCCGGGCCAACCTCGCCGACCAGGTCCGGCGGGTCAAGCGCATGCAGCAGGCCGAAAAGATCCGCAACGCCACGTTGGACAGCCTGCTCGAGCTGGTTGAGGTCCCGCTGCCGGAAGCGGTCGTGCAAGCACAGGTCAACAACACCGTGCACAACGCCCTCCACGGCCTCGAGCACGACGAAACCAGGTTCGCCGAAGCGCTCGCCAAACAGGGCTCCTCCCGCGAGGAATTCGATGCCAATGCCCGCGCCGCTGCCGAGAAGAATGTCAAGAGTCAGCTGCTGCTGGATGCCCTGGCCGATGATCTGGGCATCCAGGTCAGTCAAGACGACTTGACCGAGCGACTGGTGGTCATGTCGCGGCAATACGGCGTCGAGCCGCAACAAATGGTGTCCTACCTTCAGGAGAACAACCAGCTGCCGGCCATGTTCGCCGACGTGCGGCAGGGATTGACCATCGCCGCGGTTGTCGAGGCGGCCACGGTTACCGACACCGACGGCAATGTGGTCGACACCGCCGAGTTTTTCGGCCGCCCGGAGGCCGACGATGGCGAGCCGGCCGGCGAGGCTGAGGAGGCCGAGGCAATTGCCACCCCGTCGGAACTGGCCGACGACGACACAGCATGACGCTGTGAGCGAACGCTCGCACTCGAGGGAGTGCACAGCGTCGCCGGTTGGTTAGTGTCGGTGCATACGGAACTGAAAGAAAGCAGGTGCCCCACTGTGAGCGATGTGACTACCATGCGTTCGAACACGCAGGGTCTGAACCTCATCGACTCGGTCTATGAGCGCTTGCTCACCGAGCGCATCATCTTCCTGGGCTCACAGATCGATGACGACATCGCCAACCGGCTGTGCGCGCAGATTCTGCTACTCGCCGCCGAAGACCCGACCAAGGACATCTCCGTGTACATCAACTCCCCGGGCGGGTCGATCAGCGCGGGTATGGCGGTCTACGACACCATGGTGCTGGCGCCGTGCGATATCGCGACCTACGCGATGGGCATGGCGGCGTCGATGGGCGAGTTCTTGCTCGCGGCGGGCACCAAGGGCAAGCGTTACGCCTTGCCGCACGCCCGCATCCTGATGCATCAGCCGCTGGGCGGGGTGACCGGCAGCGCCGCAGACATCGCCATCCAGGCCGAGCAGTTCGCCGTCATCAAGAAGGAGATGTACCGGCTCAACGCGGAGTTCACCGGTCAGCCGATTGAGCGCATCGAGGCGGATTCGGACCGCGACCGATGGTTCACCGCCCAGGAAGCTTTGGACTACGGCTTCGTCGATCACATCATCACCCGTTCACATCTCAACGGAGCCAAATCATGAACCCTGACATCCGGCCGCAGGCGCGCTACATCCTGCCCTCGTTCGTTGAGCACTCGAGCTGGGGTGTCAAAGAGTCCAACCCGTACAACAAGCTGTTCGAGGAACGCATCATTTTCCTCGGTGTGCAGGTCGACGATGCGTCGGCGAACGACATCATGGCTCAGTTGCTGGTGCTCGAGTCGTTGGATCCGGACCGCGACATCACGATGTACATCAACTCCCCGGGCGGCGGGTTCACTTCGCTGATGGCGATCTACGACACGATGCAGTACGTGCGGGCGGACATCCAAACGGTGTGCCTGGGTCAGGCTGCATCAGCCGCCGCGGTGCTGTTGGCCGCCGGGACGCCCGGTAAGCGGATGGCGCTGCCCAACGCCCGGGTGCTGATCCACCAGCCGTCGTTGGCGGGTGTGATTCAGGGCCAGTTCTCCGACCTGGAGATTCAGGCCGCCGAAATCGAGCGGATGCGCACGCTGATGGAAACCACGCTGGCCCGGCACACCGGCAAGGACGCCGACGTCATCCGCAAAGACACCGATCGGGATAAAATCCTGACCGCCGACGAGGCCAAGGACTACGGGATCATCGACACCGTGCTGGAGTACCGGAAGCTCTCGACGCATACGGCGTGACGGTCCGCGTGATCGCCTAGACCGTAAACCGCAGGTCTCTACTCGCAGTAGTCCTGCAAATCTTCAGTTTCCGAGGTGCCGCGGTGCCAGAACCCGCGCGATCTCGGCGATCTCAGCGGGTCCAACTCGGCAGCAGCCGCCGACGATGCGCGCTCCTGCCGAAACCCACCGCTGCGCCAGTTGGGCCGCGAATCGCGAAGAACCGGCCCACCCGTGGTGCTCACGGTCCCAACGCTCACCGCTGTTCGGGTAGACGATCACCGGCTTGCCCGTTTCCGCGGCCACGGCGATGGCCGGCAGCACGTCGTCGGGCGCGCAGCAGTTGACCCCAACCGCGACAATCTCCGGTACCCCGGCGGCCACAGCGAACGCGTCGGCGAGCGGTTGCCCGGCGCGGGTGCGGCTGCCCTCGATGGTGTAGCTCAGCCAGGCCGGCACACCGAGGCGCTGGATCAGGTTCACCAGCGCCTCGGCCTCGTCGATGTCGGGCACGGTTTCCACGGCAATGATGTCTGCTCCCGCGTCGGCCAGCACTTCCAGGCGGGGCTGGTGCCACCGTTCCAACTGCGCGCCGCTGAGCCCGTAGCGTCCGCGGTACTCCGACCCGTCGGCGAGCGCGGCACCGTACGGCCCGACTGAGGCGGCCACCCATTGGGCGCCCCCGCCGACCTGGTCGCGCGCCATCTCGGCGAGCTCGACGCTGCGCCGCAGCAACCGCACGGCGCCGTCGCGGTCGATCCCGCGGGCGGCGAACCCCTCGAACGACGCCTGGTAGCTGGCAGTCGTGGCGATCATGGCGCCCGCCCGGAAATACGCGGCATGGACCGCGGTGATCTCCTGCGGCGCGTCGGCCAGCAGCCGCGCCGACCACAACGGGTCAGACAGATCGTTGCCCCGTGCCTCAAGTTCGGTGGCTAAGCCGCCGTCATTGATCAGCACGGTATCGTCAGCCGGGGCGAATCCCACAGCGCTAATGTAGAACCGCCTGGGACGCCGGCCTCTCGGTCGAGTAACGGGCGCGACACGCCAGGGACACAGTCAGGCTTCCCGACGAGTGGTGGGGACCGTCAGACGCTATGTTCAGGCGGGCACGGATGAATACCACCGACGCGATTCGGCCTTATCGGTCGCATCACAGCCGAGCAAGCGGGTAGCGTCGGGAAATACACACGGCACCCCACCACGAACGGCGATACAGGAAGTAGGCTTTCAGCACCATGGCGCGCATCGGAGACGGCGGTGACTTGCTGAAGTGCTCCTTCTGCGGGAAGAGTCAGAAACAGGTCAAGAAGCTTATTGCGGGCCCGGGCGTATACATCTGTGATGAGTGCATCGACCTGTGCAACGAAATCATCGAAGAGGAACTCGCCGACGCCGACGACGTCAAACTCGATGAACTGCCCAAGCCCGCCGAAATCCGGGAGTTCCTGGAGGGGTACGTCATCGGGCAGGATACCGCCAAACGCACGCTGGCTGTCGCGGTCTACAACCACTACAAGCGCATCCAGGCCGGCGAAAAGGGCCGCGATTCCCGGTCTGCTGAGCCCGTCGAGCTGACCAAGTCCAACATCTTGATGCTCGGCCCCACCGGCTGTGGCAAGACCTACCTGGCGCAAACGCTGGCCAAGATGCTCAACGTGCCCTTCGCGATCGCCGATGCCACGGCACTGACCGAGGCAGGGTACGTCGGCGAGGACGTCGAAAACATCCTGCTCAAACTCATCCAGGCCGCCGATTACGACGTCAAACGCGCCGAAACCGGCATCATCTATATCGACGAAGTGGACGAGATCGCCCGCAAGAGTGAAAACCCGTCGATCACCCGCGACGTGTCCGGCGAAGGGGTGCAACAGGCGCTGCTGAAAATACTCGAGGGCACCCAGGCGTCGGTACCCCCGCAGGGCGGACGCAAGCACCCGCACCAGGAATTCATCCAGATCGACACCACGAACGTGCTGTTCATCGTGGCCGGTGCGTTCGCCGGGCTGGAGAAGATCGTCTCTGACCGGGTCGGCAAACGCGGCTTGGGTTTCGGCGCCGAGGTCCGCTCCAAGGCCGAGATCGACACCACCGATCATTTCGCCGAAGTGATGCCTGAAGACCTGATTAAGTACGGTCTGATCCCGGAATTCATCGGCCGGTTGCCGGTCGTCGCGTCGGTGACCAACCTGGACATGGATTCGCTGGTCAAGATCCTGTCTGAGCCGAAGAACGCGCTTGTCAAGCAGTACATCCGGCTTTTCGAGATGGACGGCGTGGAGCTGGAGTTCACCCGAGATGCGCTGGAGGCCATCGCCGAACAGGCGATCCATCGTGGCACCGGTGCCCGCGGGCTGCGCGCGATCATGGAAGAAGTCCTGCTTCCCGTCATGTATGACATCCCGAGCCGCGACGACGTCGCCAAGGTCGTGGTGACCAAGGAGACCGTGCAGGACAACGTGTTGCCCACGATCGTGCCGCGCAAGCCGTCGCGCGCCGAGCGCCGCGACAAGAGCGCTTAGCCTTAACTGAAGCGGCCCGCTCGCTAACGTTGTGACTGCCGACCGGGGCCGCGCCGAACATGCGGTGCCCCGGCGGTTAGCGTATGCCCTGGACCTGCTGAATTTTTCGCTGGCTGACGTCCGTGACGGGCTAGGTCCTTATCTGTCGATCTACCTGCTGATAACCCACCACTGGGACCAGGCTTCGATCGGATTCGTGATGGGTGTCGGCGGCATCGCCGCGATCGCCGCTCAGACCCCCGTCGGCGCCATGGTCGACCGGACGGCGGCGAAGCGGGCGCTGGTCGTCGTCGGTGCGCTGGCGGTCACCGTCGGATCACTGGCGATGCCGCTGTTTCCCGGCTTCTATTCGATCTCGTTCCTGCAAGCCGTCACCGGCATCGCCGGGTCGGTGTTCGCTCCGGCGTTGGCGGCGATCACGCTGGGCGTCGTCGGCCCGCGGTTGTTCGCCCGGCGAATCGGGCGCAACGAATCGTTCAACCATGCCGGTAATGCATCGGCGGCTGCCGTTACCGGCGGACTTGCCTACTTCTTCGGCCCGGTGGTGGTCTTCTGGGTGCTCGCCGCCATGGCGGTGCTCAGCATTGTGGCGACGCTGCGTATCCCGCGTGACGCTATCGACGACGACGTGGCGCGCGGCATGGACCACGCGCCGGGCGAGCCGCACCACCAGCCGTCCCGGTTCGCAGTGCTCTTGCACAACCGCCGATTGTTGATCTTCACCGCGGCAATGGTGACATTTCACTTCGCCAACGCCGCGATGCTGCCGCTGGTCGGCCAGGTGCTGGCGTTGCACAACAAAGACGTCGGCACCGCGATGATGGCTACCTGCATCGCCGGGGCGCAGGTCGTGATGGTGCCGGTCGCTTACATCGCTGGAGCCAGGGCCGACAGCTGGGGCCGCAAGCCGATCTTTCTGGTCGCATTCGCGGTGCTGGCCGTTCGCGGGTTCCTTTACACGCTGTCGGACAACTCCTATTGGTTGGTCGGGGTGCAGCTGCTCGACGGGGTGGGAGCCGGTATTTTCGGTGCGCTGTTCCCGCTTGTCATCCAAGACGTGACGCACGGAACCGGCCGATTCAACCTTAGCCTGGGCGCGGCCACCGCGGCCTGGGGTTTGGGGGCCTCGCTGTCCAACGTCGTCGCGGGCTGGGTTGTGCTGCTCGCGGGCTACGACGCGGGGTTCATATCGCTGGGTGCGCTCGCCGCCGCCGGCTTCGTTCTCTACCTGATCGCGATGCCGGAAACCGCCGACATCTGTGCCGAAGACGTATCGCCGGCCGGCGCCGAGGGAGCCACCACAGATCGCAGCCTCCCGAAGCGCTAGCTGATGTTACCGCCGCCTCCCGCGCATTCTTAGAGTTCGCCCGGCTTAAAAAGTGATGAACACCACATTATTGCTTCATCGGAGTCGGGAGTGCCCGCCTGACCTCGGCGTATGGTGGCATTCCGGCAGCGTGTTCCGGCGCGTTGCCGGCACGGATTACTAAGAGCAGTGCCATAATCAGTACTACGAGTGACATACAAGTTTGGGCAGTGATTCCACTCCGACGGAGTGCACCGGTTGCCGCGACGCAGAGCGCCTGTACGGAGAACGGCAATGGAAGGCGGGGACGTGGGGCCTAACGGCAACGGGGCCGAGCCAGAATTACATACCACGCCGGCGCCGCGGCGCCAGCACCTCGAAAAAGTCGTCATCCGGTTCGCGGGGGACTCCGGTGATGGTATGCAGCTCACCGGCGATCGATTTACTTCCGAGGCAGCGCTTTTCGGCAACGACCTCGCCACCCAACCGAACTATCCGGCCGAGATCCGTGCGCCGCAGGGAACGCTGCCCGGGGTTTCGTCCTTCCAAATTCAGATCGCCGACTATGACATCCTCACCGCCGGTGACCGGCCCGACGTGCTCGTGGCGATGAATCCGGCGGCGCTGAAG
>JAFAQO010000715.1 GCA_019246375.1 Mycobacterium sp.
GCCGACGGGGGTGACATCGCCGACGGTGACGCCGAGAGGAGCGTTGGCCACGAAGTGCCCAAGCAGTGGCATGGTCGCGGAAAACATCATCATGCACCAGGACAGCGTGACATCGAGGTCGCTAATGGTATCCGATATCGTCGAGTTGCCCGCGAGGACATTGAGAGCGCTCCAGGCATCTCCGAGTGGTCCCCCGTTCAATATGCCACTGATCGGGTTGTTGCTGAGCGATCCCAGCGCGCTCTGCAGGTTGCCAAGCAGCCCGCTGAGCCCCGACGATGCCGCATTGCTGTTGACAGCATTGGTGACTGCGGCAGCTTGTAGTCCCGACCCGGCCGGGTCGGTGTTGTTCGCTGGCGGGGTCAGCGGTGACAACTGCGCGTTGGTCGCCGACGAGCTGGCATAGCCGTACATCGCGGCGGCGTCTTGCGCCCACATCTCCCCGTATTGAGCCTCGGTGGCCGCGATCGCCGGGGTGTTCTGCCCCAGGATGTTGGTCGCCGTTAGTGCCGCCAGCTGTGCCCGGTTGGCCGCGATCATCGGTGGCGGCACCGTGGCGGCAAACGCCGTCTCGTAGGCCGCCGCCGATGCGGTGGCCTGGGAGGCCGCATGCTGCAGCTGCCCGGAGGTGGTCTCCAACCAGGCGATGTAGGGCTGGGCCGCGGCGGCCATCGACGCCGATGACGGCCCCAACCATTCCGAGCCGGTGAGCTGGGAGATCACCGACTGATAGGACGCCGCGGTGTTGCTCAGTTCAGAGCCCAGGCTGCCGAACGCCGAAGCGGCGGCCATCAACGGCCCCGCCCCGGCGCCGGAGTACATGAGCGCCGAGTTGACCTCCGGGGGTCGCGCTGCGAAATCAAAAGGCATTTTCTGTAAATCCTGTCTTTTAGTTAACCAATTGCGCTTGGTATCTAACCGGCCACCGCTGGCCGCCTGGATTGCTAAACGACGGTCGGCTTGGGCATCACCTTGGGTTTGATGCCGTAGCGTGGGGCGCCGAGGCCCATGCCCCCGCGACCGGCCGAGGCGACTGACGGCATGCCGGCCGGCATGGTCGTCACAGGTGGGGTCTCCGGCGCGGCAGTGGTCCAGCCATGACCCGCCAACGTCACGGGCGTGCTCGTCGTGGGAACTCCGCCGGCCCAGCTGGGCGGAACCGACAGGCCGCCGATTGACGGCGCCTGGCCGACCCCGGCAAGAACCGGCGCCCCGCCCAGGCCCGCGGCTCCGGCTGCTCCGGCTGCTCCGGCGGCTCCGGCGGCTCCGGCGGCTCCGCCGGCCGCGGCCGGCATAACCGACCCGGCCAACCCGGCTCCCAAGCCACCGACGTCGGCGCTGGGAGCGCTGATGGCAGTAAGCAGGCCGCCGCCGCCCATTCCGATCAGGTCTGATCCGGCCGACGCCCAGTCCCCCGCTTGAATCTGCGTAAGGTTAGCCACATTACTGCCCAGGGGCGTACTACTGAGCCAGTTGGAGAAGTTGGTGGCGGCCGTGGTGAGTGGCCCTGAAGACGACGACGAGCTCCCGAACAGTGATCCAAGTCCCGACCCGTTGAGCAGTGATCCGAGCCCCGACAACGGCGTAGAGCTGGCCGCGACCTGGTTGGCCGCCTCGGTCCCTCCGTAGGAGCCGGCGCTGGTGCCCAGCAGGTTCACGAATTGCTGCTGAATGGCCTGAGCTTGGGCGCTGACCGTTTGATAGAGCTGGCCGTAGGTAGAGAACACGCCCGCCTGCAGCGCCGACACTTCGTCGGAGGCTGCTGGGGCGATGGCAGTGGTCGGGCCGGCGGCGCCCGCGCTCTCGGCGGAGAACGAGTTGCCGATGCCCTCCAGCTGGGCAGCCGCTGCGGCGAGCGATTCGGGCAGCGTCGTTACGAACGACATGTATTTCTCCTAGGCGAAAGAGACCGACCCGTTAAGAGGGGTCGGCCACGGTGATCAGTTGTGTGGTTTCTGGCAACGGATCCACGGCTACACTTTCGCCTAACCAAGAGTGGAGTGTATAGCGGGTTAATCGCTTTTTAACTCCCGGGGACGAACATTTAACAAATCGACTTAGAATCGGCGAGCATCGATTCGAGTCCTAAGGGGCACGTAAAAGTTTGGTTAAAACATACTCACAGTTGTCGGTTTTGCCCGTAGGAAGGCTCATCCGGGCGTTATCCCGGGTGGAGGGCTATGCAGGCGTCCCGCTCCGAAAACCATCGCCGCGACGCCACCGTCTTGACTTTGCGAATCGTCACAACTCCCGACTTCGTAGGTGCATGCTATTGTCCGGCTGGGGGTTACGTGGCTTTAGGATTCCGGATATTGAGTCAAGACACCGGTGCCGTAACCGATTTTTAACCGAAGTGACCAGACACTTAACAGACCTGTGGCGCTGAATCAATCAGGTAATTGTTCTCTACAGTGCCGCCTTAAGTAAAAACACTGAGAGTTCTTCACCGGCTCGGTTAGACAGGCGGGACGTCAACCGAGACCGGCTGCGCCCGGCTCCTCCTCCCGCCGCTCCCGCGGCGCGCATCGTCGCCCCGCTAGGCTTGGCTGCGTGTTTGAATCGCTGTCCGACAGGTTGACCGGCGCCCTACAGGGACTGCGGGGCAAGGGTCGGTTAACCGACGCCGATATCGACGCCACCGCCCGCGAGATCCGGCTGGCGTTGCTCGAAGCCGACGTGTCGCTGCCGGTGGTGCGCACCTTTGTGAGCCGGATCAAGGAGCGCGCCAAGGGCGCCGAGGTGTCCGCCGCGCTCAACCCGGCACAGCAGGTCGTCAAGATCGTGAACGAGGAACTGATCGGCATCCTCGGCGGCCAGACCCGCCGGCTGGCATTCGCGAAGACACCGCCGACCGTGATCATGCTCGCCGGCCTACAGGGCTCCGGTAAGACGACGCTGGCCGGCAAACTGGCCACCTGGCTGCGCGGCCAAGGGCATACACCGCTGCTGGTGGCCTGTGACCTGCAGCGGCCGGGCGCGGTCAACCAGCTCCGCATTGTGGGGGAGCGGGCCTGCGTCGCGGTCTTCGCGCCGCATCCGGGCACGTCCGTCGAGGCGGAGGCCGAACCGACCGGAGCCGGCCCTGGTCACCCGGTCGCCGTGGCGTCTGCCGGGCTCGCCGAGGCGCGGACCAAACACTTCGACGTCGTCATCGTCGACACCGCCGGGCGGCTGGGCATCGACGATGAGCTGATGGCGCAGGCCGCCGCTATCCGTGCCGCTGTCGATCCTGACGAGGTGCTGTTCGTCCTGGACGCGATGATCGGCCAGGACGCCGTCGCCACCGCCGAGGCATTCGGCGCGGGCGTCGGCTTCACCGGTGTGGTGCTGACCAAGCTCGACGGCGACGCCCGCGGCGGCGCAGCGCTATCGGTCCGCGAAGTGGCCGGTGTTCCAATACTTTTCGCCTCGACCGGCGAAAAGCTGGAGGACTTCGACGTCTTCCACCCGGACCGGATGGCCAGCCGCATCCTGGGCATGGGCGATGTGCTCAGCCTGATCGAGCAGGCCGAGCAGGTCTTCGACGCCCAACAGGCGGAAGCCGCCGCCGCGAAGATCGGGTCCGGTGAACTGACGCTGGAAGATTTCCTCGAGCAGATGCTGACCATCCGCAAGATGGGCCCGATCGGCAACCTGCTGGGCATGCTGCCCGGGGCGGGCCAGATGAAGGACGCGCTGGCCGCCGTTGACGACAAACAACTCGACCGGCTGCAGGCCATCATTCGCGGTATGACCCCGGCCGAGCGGGCCGATCCCAGAATCATCAACGCTTCGCGGCGGCTGCGCATCGCCAACGGCTCCGGTGTGACCGTGTCGGAGGTCAACCAGCTCGTCGACCGCTTCTTCGAGGCCCGCAAGATGATGTCGTCGATGCTTGGCGGCATCCCCGGCATGGGCCGCAAGTCCGCGACTCGCAAGGCTGCAAAAGCCAAGGCCGGCAAGGGCAAAAAGGGTAAGAAGGGGGCCCGCGGCCCCACACCGCCCAAGGTACGCAGCCCGCTCGGTGCGGGCCTGCCAACCGGGTTCCCCGACTTGTCGCATATGCCCGAGGGCCTCAACGAGCTGCCACCGGGGCTGGCCGATTTTGACCTGTCCAAACTGAACTTCCCGGGTAGGAAGTAGCCGCAGTCGTGCGGCTGCACGTCCGCGGTTTCGGGCTGCCGGACGAAGCGGTGCTCGACCTGTGGATCGTCGACGGTGAGATCAGCCTGGAGCCGGTCGCGGGCGCTGACACCGTCTTTGACGGCGGCTGGATCATGCCGGGTCTCGTCGACGCGCACTGTCACGTCGGGATCGGTCCGGGCGGTCCTGTCGACTTGGATGAGGCGGTCCGTCAGGCCGAAACCGAACGTGCCGCCGGTGCGTTGTTGCTCCGCGACTGCGGCGCGCCGATCGATACCCGCAGCCTCGACGAGCGCCATGACCTTCCGCGGATCATTCGCGCCGGACGTCACCTGGCCCGCCCGAAGCGCTATCTCCCAGGTCTTCCGATCGATATCGACGACGAATCGCAGCTTCCGGCGGCGGTGGCCGAGCAGGCACGGCGCGGCGACGGTTGGGTCAAGCTAGTCGGCGACTGGATCGACCGCGAGGTGGGTGATCTGGCTCCGCTGTGGTCCGACGAGGTGCTCAAGACGGCGATCGACACCGCGCATGCACACGGCGCGCGGGTCACGGCTCACGTGTTCGGCGAGGACGCCCTGCCGGGGCTCATCGGCGCAGGCATCGACTGCATCGAGCACGGCAGCGGGCTGACCGACGACACCATCGACCTGATGGTCGAGCACGGCACGGCGCTGGTGCCGACGTTGATCAACCTCGAAAACTTTCCGGGCATCGCCGACTCCGCGGAGCGCTACCCGGCATATGCCGAGCACATGCGCAGCCTGTATTGCCGCGGCGCGCAGCGGATCGGCGCGGCGCGCGAGGCCGGCGTACCGATCTACGCCGGCACCGATGCCGGCGGCGGGATCGCCCACGGGCGCATCGCCGACGAGGTCGAGGCGCTCAAGGGCATCGGGATGAGTGCTATCGACGCACTGGGCGCGGCGTCCTGGACCGCGCGTCGCTGGCTGGGGCGGCCCGGCCTGGATCATGGCGCGTCAGCTGATCTGTTGTGCTACGCAGACGACCCACGCCAGGGTGCGGCCGTGCTGAACCATCCGGATCTGGTGATCCTGCGCGGGAAGCTGTTCTGATTCGCAGCCGACACATTGGCCCGTTAGTATTTGCAAATGGCCTTGGCCAGCGGCGACGTTTTTGCTGGATACACCATCGTGCGCATGCTGGATTTCGGTGCAATGGGCGAGCTATATCTTGCGCAGCACCCCAGGCTGCCGCGCCAGGACGCCTTAAGAGTTTTGCCTGCCGCGATGACGGCCGACACCGAGTTTCGCCAGCGGTTCATGCGCGAAGCCGACATAGCGGCAAGGCTTTATCACCCACACATCCTGGAGATGTATGACCGCGGCGAGTTCGACGGGCGGCTCTGGATCACTACGGACTGCGTCACCGGGACTGACGCCGCGCAGCTCGTGGCCGACCGGTATACCTCCGGTATGCCGGCCGGTGAAGCCTTTGCAATTGTCGCCGCCGTCGCCGGGGCGCTCGATTTCGCCCACCAGCGGGGGCTGCTGCACCGTGACGTCAAGCCGGCCAACATACTGCTCACCGGTCCGCAGGACGGTGAACAACGAATCCTATTGACCGGATTTGGATTAGCGCGATACCTCGGTGACGCAAACGGAGGCACGGCCAGCAATCTCACCGTGGAAGCGGTCGCCTACGCCGCTCCCGAACTGCTGACGGACGTGGGCATCGACGGGCGCGTCGACCAGTACGGGCTTGCCGCCACCGCGTTTCACCTTCTTACTGGCGCGCCGCCGTATCAGAGTTCGAAGGCGAGCGCGATCATCGGCCAGCAGTTGAGCGCTGCGCCGCCGCCGAGTCTCAGCGATCGCCGCCCTGAATTGGCTTCTCTTGACGGGGTAATGGGCACCGCGCTGGCGAAAAACCCCGCAGCCCGGTACGGCCAATGCTGCGAGTTCGCGGATGCGCTCATCGGGCGGGCCGGCGTATGGGTCGATGACCGCAGCCCGGGGACCACGTTCACCGTCGTCGAATACCCCGACGACGCGGAGCCCGAGACACAGTGGGCGCCCACCGTATCCGCCGAGCCGATCCCACCGGTGGGGGTCAGGCGCACGTGGCCATGGATCCTGCTCGGCGCGGCGGCCGGAGCGGCTGTGGTCCTGCTGGGTGTGCTGCTCGTCGCGGGCATCCTGATGGAACGAAAAAACAACAGCACCGCTACCCAGGCGGCCAGCCCGCCAACTCGGCCCCCGGCCGCCGCTCCGACAAGCAGTCCTCCGGCCACGCCTGCGCCGGGTCAGCAACTCAACGGCGCCTACCAAGTCGACGTCAACCGCTCACAACAGACGTACAACGGCAACTCGGACCCCCAACCGCCCGACGTGAGCACTTGGTGGGCGTTTCGTTCGTCGTGCACACCGGCCGGATGCGTTGCCGCCGGAATCATGCTCGACAACGACAACCACCTCACGCCCAGCACATCCGGTGGCGACCATCCGCTCGTGCTGGATTTCCGCGACGGTTCCTGGCAGTCCCGGCCCGAGACCGTGCTATTCCCATGCGTCGGACCGAGCGGAGCAGCCGGAAAGCAGACCACCAAGCAGGTGCTGTCGCTGCAATCGCAGGGCAACGGCCCGCTGCGCGGCGTTATGACCGTCACCGTCGAGACCGATGAATGCGGCCAAAAAGGAGCGGAAATCGTGATCCCCGCGGTAGCCGGCCGGATCGGCGATGTGCCGCCGGGCGTCACGGTGCCCGAGCCGCCGACATCGACCTCAGCCGCGCCAACCACCACGACGCCGACGACGCGCTGACGGCGCTCGCCCGAGAAAGATTGTAAGTACTCACTATCTACGTTACGGTGGCCGTACCCGGAAATTGGAGGGCGCCGTGGCCTATGACGTGATCATCCGCGACGGCTTGTGGTTCGACGGCACCGGTCGCGTTCCGCAGGTCCGCACGCTGGGCATCCGCGACGGCATGGTGTGCGTCGTGTCCGCCGAGCCGCTGGACGAGACGGGCTGCCACGACGTGATCGATGCGGCCGGCAAGTGGATCGTTCCCGGCTTTGTCGACGTGCATACCCACTATGACGCCGAGGTGCTGACGGATCCCGGGTTGCGGGAGTCGGTGCGGCATGGTGTCACGACCGTGCTGCTCGGAAACTGTTCGCTGTCAACGATTTACGCCGATGCTGCCGACGCCGCCGATCTGTTCAGCAGGGTTGAGGCGGTGCCGCGAGAGTTCGTCCTCGGCGCGCTGGAAGCCAAGAAGACCTGGTCGTCGGCCGCTGACTACGTGCGAGCACTCGACGATCTGCCGCTGGGGCCCAATGTCAGCTCGATGATCGGTCATTCCGATTTGCGCACCGCAGTGCTCGGCCTGGGGCGGGCCACCGACGATGACGTCGAGCCCACCGACGCCGAACTGGGCCGGATGGTGGCATTGCTCGAGGAGGCCCTGGACGCCGGACTGGTCGGCATGTCGGGGATGGACGCTGCACTCGACAAGCTCGACGGAGACCGCTACCGGTCACGGGCGCTGCCCTCGACATTCGCGACCTGGCGGGAGCGACGCAAGCTGATCGCCGTGCTGCGCAAGCGCCGCTGCATCCTGCAAAGTGCACCGGACGTCGACCACCTTCTGTCGGGCCTGCTGTTCTTCTTGTCCAGCAGCCGGATGTTGGGGCGCCGCAACGGTGTACGAATGAGTCTGTTGGTGTCGGCGGACGTTAAGTCCATGCCAGGAGCGGCGCGAGTTTTTGGGCCGGTGACCCGGTTGCTCAACGCCACCCTGGGCTCACAGGTGCGGTTCCAGCATCTGCCTGTCCCGTTCGAAGTGTATTCGGACGGAATCGACCTGCCGGTCTTCGAAGAGTTCGGTGCCGGTACCGCGGCGCTGCACCTTCGGGATCAGCTGCAGCGCAACGAATTGATGGCCGACACCGCTTACCGTCGCCAGTTCCGGCGCGAATTCGACCGCCGCAAGCTCGGGCTGTCCTTGTGGCATCGCGACTTTCACGATGCGGTGATTGTCGAATGCCCCGACAAGACGTTGATCGGCAAGACCTTTGGGGCAATCGCGGACGAAAGAGGCCTGCACCCGCTCGACGCGTTCCTGGATGTCCTCGTCGAAAACGGGGAGCGCAACGTCCGGTGGACCACAGTCCTCGCCAACCACCGACCCAAGCAGCTCGACAAGCTCGCTGCTGAGCCCACCATCCACATGGGGTTCTCCGATGCCGGCGCCCACCTGCGCAACATGGCCTTTTACAACTACCCGCTGCGGCTGCTCAAGCGTGTGCTGGATGCCGACCGGGCCGGGGCACCGTTCCTCAGCATCGAACGGACGGTGTATCGCCTGACCGCCGAAGTGGCTGACTGGTTCGGCCTCGACGCTGGCACTTTGCGAGAGGGTGACCGCGCGGACTTCGTGGTGATCGATCCCGCCGGTCTCGACGAATCGGTGGACGGATACTACGAAGAAGAGGTGCCTTTCTACGGATCCTTAAGGCGCATGGTCAACCGCAACGACGCCGCCGTCGTGGCAACGGGGGTGGGCGGCGCGGTCGTGTACCGCTCCGGCCAATTCCGGGACGGCTACGGCAAGACGGTGAAGTCAGGCCGGTTCCTCCCGGCGGCCGGGCACCAGCAGCCGACGGCCCGCAGCCTGAGCGTCCGGATTTGAGATGGCGAGGACTCAGCAGCAACGCCGAGAAGAAACCGTCGCGCGACTGCTTGACGCCAGCATCGCCACCATCGCCGAAGTCGGATATGGCCGGGCCTCGGCCGCGGTAATCACCAAGCGCGCCAAGGTATCCCAAGGCGCACTATTTCGGCACTTCAGCACTATGGGCGACTTCATGGCGGCCACCGCGTACGAGGTGATGCGCCGCCAGCTGGATTTGTTTACCAAGCAAGTCGCCGAAATACCCCCGGACGAGCCGGCCATTCAGTCAGCGGTCACAATTCTGCGAGACATCACCGCCAACTCGACAAACGCCGTGCTGTACGAACTGATGATCGCCGCGCGTACAGACGAAGACCTCAAGGCCACTTTGCAAAGCGTGCTTGAGCAGTACCGGGCGAAGATTTATGAAGCGGCATGCGAACTGCCCGGCGCCGATAGTTTCCCGCAGGAACTCTTTCCCGCCATTGTGGCAATGGTGACTAGCACCTTGGACGGTGCCGCGCTGGTGGGTGCTGTGTTGCCGCAACCGGACCTTGAGGCGCAGCGAATTCAGCTGCTGATGACCCTGCTGACCGGACTCGCGCGCGACGTGTGACGCAGCCGGTAAGCGCTGCCGCCGACATACCGGCAACGGTCAGGCGTCCGCCAGACTGGTCAGTGCCTCGTCCTGCGTGCGATGAATCGAGATGATCTCATTAATACCCAGCAATGTGAGCGGCCGGTGGGTGGCTGGGCCGTCGGCCACGATGCTGAACTTGCCCGAGTGGCCGGGATTGCCGTGGGCCGCCATGAGGACGCTAATACCGGCTGAGGCGAGGAACTCGACGTCGGAAAGGTCAACGATCATGCCGGCCGGGCTTTTGGCAAGCGCGGAGTCGATCGCTTCGGTCAACCACGGAGCACTGAGCATGTCCACGCACCCGCTCACCGATATCACGACCAGACCGTCAATCCAGGACTCATCGATTGTGCAACCGGCTCTGCCCGGTTGAGCCGGCTGGAGATGAGAACGCGGTGATGCGTCCTTATTGTGTTCGGGCATCATCATTGACCCTCTTGATTTCTTGCGCAAACCAGGGCGGCCTGCGCAGAGGCCGGCATGCTTTGCGAGGGCTGTGTGTTCAACCCTGTGGGACGACGTCGACGGGTGTCAACGCAACGCCGGGCAAGCCGCATTCGACCATTGCAAAACGCGATGCCACGGTATTGGCAGCCTAGCTCAGGTACCAGGTGATCTCAGCGGGAGGTCGGCAATTGGATACTGGCTACAGGGTGCCAATGGCCGACTCCGGGCTGAGCGCAAAGCCCCAATCGAGCAGGCTGGCCGCCTGGTCCCAGTACGTCGGTCCGCCGTCATGCACCAGCCCGTACATCATGGCGACTACCAGCCGGCGGCCGTTGCGGGCGGCGGCGCCGACGAAGGTCTTGCGGGCGGCGTCGGTGAACCCGGTCTTGCCGCCGATCGCGCCCGGATACCGCTGCAGCAACTCGTCCTGGTTGACGATTTGGCCCTCGCCGGGAAACATCGCCGACGGCTCGGCGGTGATCTGGGCGAACACCGGATTGGCGATGGCCGCCCGGAAGATAACGGCCAGGTCGTGTGCCGTCGACGAGCCCGACCCACCCGGCCCGTCCAGACCCGACGGGGTGGCTGCGTAGGTGTTGACCGCGCCCAGCGATGCCGCCTTGGCATTCATCTTGGCGACGGTGGCCTCTTGGCCGCCGAGAAGGTGCGCCAGCGTGTTGGCGGCATCGTTACCCGATACCAGAAGCAGCCCGTCGAGGAGTTCACGCGCGGTATAGGTGCGACCCGCTTTGACGCCCGCACAACTGCACTCCACCTGCGAGTCGGCCGCGTCGGCGACCACGGTGGAGTCCAAGCTTGCCTCGTCCAAGGTCACCAGCGCCAACAGCACTTTGATCGTGCTGGCCGGTGGATGAGGCACATCCTGGTCCCGACCGGCCAGCACCTGACCGCTGTCCATGTCAGCGACGATCCACGTTTGTGCCGGGCCGTTGGGAATCGGCACCGAGCCCGCCGGCTGCCCGCTGGCGTCGCCAGCTGCCAGCGCTGCGCTGCCCGTGGCACCGCAGACCGCGACGAGAAAAGCCGCGAATGCGGCGAGGAGCTTGCGCATGGGCGCTGAGCATAACTGCTCGGCTCCTCCGCGCGCCGCCAAACGGCGCGCATTGTCGCCAAGCGGCATAACTGCTCGGCTCCTCCGCGCGCCGCCAAACGGCGCGCATTGTCGC
>JAFAQO010000320.1 GCA_019246375.1 Mycobacterium sp.
ACGCACCACCCGCTGCTGCGACGGCCCATTGGGAGCGGTCAACCCATTGGAGGCACCATCCTGATTAACCGCCGAACCCCGCACCACCGCCAACACCGGATGACCCAACCGCTGCGCATCTGACAACCGCTCCACCACCACCATCCCCCCACCCTCGGAGAATCCGGTGCCGTCGGCCGCCCCGGCGAACGCTTTGCACCGGCCGTCCGGTGAGAGTCCACGCCAGCGGCTGAATTCGACGAAGATGTCGGGGGTGGCGTTGATCGTGACACCGCCGGCCAGCGCCAGGTCGCATTCGCCCGAGCGCAGCGACTGCACCGCCATATGCAACGTCACCAACGACGACGAACACGCCGTATCCACCGACATCGCCGGGCCTTCCAACCCCAGCACATACGCCACCCGGCCGGACGCCACGCTCGACAGCTGGCCGGTCAACCGGAAGCCTTCCACCGGCTCGGCCGAGAACATGCCATAGCCCTGAGTCATGACGCCGGCGAACACACCGGTGGCACTGCCCCGCAGCGACGTCGGGTCAATCCCGGCCCGCTCCAACGCCTCCCACGACAGCTCGAGGAACATGCGCTGCTGAGGATCCATCGCCAGCGCCTCGCTCGGCGCGACGCCGAAGAACCCGGGGTCGAAGTCGGCAACGCCGTCGACGAAGCCACCGGTGCGGGTGTAACACGTGCCCGGTACGTCGGGATCGGGGTTGAACAGCCCGGCCAGGTCCCAGCCGCGGTCGGTCGGGAAATCGGCGAGCACGTCGCGCCCCTCGGCGACCATGTTCCACAAGTCTTCTGGGGAGTCCACGCCGCCGGGGAAGCGGCATGACATACCGACGATCGCGATCGGATCGTCGCCCGTCGCGCGCGCCGCGGGGACGTGCTTGACTTCCTGCGGGACCCCGGCAAGCTCGCTGCGGATGTAGGTGGCGAGACCACTGGGTGTCGGGTAGTCGAAAATCAGCGTCGGTGAAAGCGCCAGCCCGGTGGCGGTTTTGAGCCGGTTGCGCATTTCGACCGCGGTCAGCGAATCGAAGCCGAGGTCTTGGAATGCCTTGTCGGGATCGATGGCCTCCGGTGTGATGTTGCCCAGCACGGTGGCAATGTGTGAGCGCACCAAGTTCAGCAGGATCGTGTGCTGCTCATGCTCGGGCAATCCATGCAAACGATGTGCCAGGGCCGATTTCGATTTGGCCGCCGCCAGCGAATCGTCGACCTGACGGCGCGTCGGCGCATTGATCAAGTCGGAGAACATCGGCGGAACCGCACCGGCCTTGCCGCGCATCGCCGCCACGTCGATGCGGGCAGCCAGCAGGAACGGCTGCTCGACAATCAGTGCGGTGTCGAACAGTTGCAGAGCTTCCTCCGACGACATCGCCAGCACACCGCCGCGGCTCAGGCGGGCGAGGTCATCGGCGTCGAGTCCGCCGGTCATGACGCTGGCCTGCTCCCACAGACCCCAGCCCAGTGATATTGCAGGCAGGCCGTTGGCGCGTCGATGCACCGCCAGCGCGTCGAGGAAGGAGTTCGCCGCAGCATAATTGGCCTGACCGGCAGAGCCGACCAGTCCGGCCATCGACGAAAACAGCACGAACGCCGACACGTCCAGATCGCCGGTCAGCTCATGCAGGTTCCACGCCGCGTCGACCTTGGCCCTCAGCACCGCATCAACCCGCTCGGGTGTCAACGACGTGATCACCGCATCGTCGAGCACCCCGCCGGCATGAATCACCGCCGACAACGGATGCTGCACCGGTATACCGGAAATCACCTTGGCCAAGGCTTGGCGGTCGGCCGCATCACAGGCCACCACCTCCACGTGCGCACCGGCTTGGCTCAACTCGGCGGCCAACTCCGCCGCGCCCGGGGCCTCCGCACCGCGACGGCTCACCAACACCAGGTGCCGAACTCCATGCCGGTCGACGACATGGCGGGCCAGTGCCGAGCCGGCCATGCCGGTGCCGCCGGTGATCAACACCGTGCCCGCCGCCCAGGCATCCGGCATCCTCATCACGACCTTGCCGATATGGCGGGCCTGACTCAAATACCGCAGCGCCGCCGGTGCCCGCCGGATGTCAAACGTGGTCACTGGCAATGGCCGTAATATGCCGTCGTCGAACAACTTTGCGAGCTCGAGCATGTATTCGTGCATGCGGGGCCGACCCGGCTCGAAGAGGTCGAAGGCGCGGTAGCGCACGCCCGGGTAATTGTCGGCGACGACACCGGGATCGCGGATGTCGGTTTTACCCATCTCCAGGAAGACCCCGCCCGAAGCAACCAGCCGCAGCGAGGCGTCCACAAAGTCTCCGGCCAGCGAGTCGAGCACCACATCCATACCACGCCCGCCGGTAACCGCCCGGAACTTGTCCTCAAAATCCAGTGTCCGCGAATCGGCGATATGGTCGTCATCAAAGCCCATGGCCCGCAGCGTGTCCCACTTACCGCGGCTGGCGGTGGCAAACACCTCCAACTCCCAATACCGGGCCAACTGCACCGCGGCCATCCCCACCCCACCCGTGGCGGCATGAATCAGCACCCGCTGGCCCGGTTTGACGTCAGCCAAGTACCGGAATGCGTAATACGCGGTGGTGAAAACCGCGGATATGCCAGCGGCGTCGGCGTACGACCAGTCCGAAGGCATTGGCAGCAGCAGCCGGACATCCCCGGCGACCAGCGTGCCGCTGCCGTCGGGGAAGAAGCCGAACACCGAGTCGCCGACCGCGAATTCGGTGACTTCGGGACCCACGTCGACCACCACGCCGGCGCCCTCACCGCCAAGCAGGGCGTCGTGGGTGAACATGCCGAGGGTGATCATGATGTCGCGGAAGTTGGCGGCGATGGCTCGCAGCGCGACGCGGACGTAACCCGGTTGCAATGGCGCATCACCGGTGGGTACCGGCTCCAGCCGCAAGTTCTCGAACGTCCCGGCGCTGCTGAGACCGAGGCGCCACGGCCCGTCGCCGGGCGGCTCCAGGATGCCGTCGACGGCGCGGGAGCCACGCACCCGCGGGATGTAGGGTGTTCCGCGGCGCA
>JAFAQO010000474.1 GCA_019246375.1 Mycobacterium sp.
ATCCCGAATTACCTGACTTATGAAGACCGGGCCGGGGCACAGGACCGCATCGATGCCGCCGCCCGGGCAGCCGGGCGAGACCCGCAGGCGATCCGACGACTCGCGCAATTGCCGGGCACCATCACCGACGATCGAGACAACGGGCCACCCGTCGGGCACGACCCCGTCGTCGGGCCGCCGCAGCGATGGGTTGAAACCATCGATCATTTCGTCCGCGACCTCCGCTATGACACCGTGATCTTCTGGCCCGACGAGACCAACGAAAGCCAGCTGCATCGGTTTATCGAAGAAGTAGTACCTGGCGTGCGCGCCACGCTCACTGCCGAACAGAACTGATGCATTGCCTCAGGCTTCTCGCCACGTGTCGCGTTGCTAAGCGGCCTCCTGCGCCCCCGCAGCATGTCGCGTGCACGCGTCCTGGCAAGCATGGTTGATACCGGGCAGTACCTGATGCGCGACATCAACGCCGGTCCGGATGGTCAGGGCGGCGGTGATCCCGCCGGTCGCACATAGGGCTGTGGCAATAAGCATCGCAACTGCGAAGCCATGGCCGAGGGGTTGTCCCGGGCCGGCGTGGATGCCGGCTGCGACCGGTAACACCGCGATGGCGAGTAGTCCGGCGAGGCGTGCGATGGCGTTGTTGACACCCGACGCGATTCCCGCATGGTCGTCAGACACAGCGGCGAGAACGGCCGCGGTCAGCGGGGCAACGGTGATCGCCAGCCCTGCCCCGAAGACAACAACGGCCGGCAGTACCGCGCCCACATACGACGCCCCGGGCACGATGCGGATCATCAATGCCAAACCCACCGCGGCGATCAGCGGACCGACCGTCATCGGGAGCCGCGGACCGGTGCGCTGCGCGAGGGCACCGGCCCACGGGGAGCCAATCAGCATGATGAGCGTGGTGGGCAGCGTTGCGGTGCCAGCAGCCAACGCAGAGTAGTGCAAGGTTTGCTGCAACTGCAGCGCCAGTAGGAACAGTCCGCAGCCGACCGCCGCATACACGGCGAGTGTGGTGAGGTTCGCGCCGGTGAACTGGCGGGAGCGAAACAGCCTCAGGGGCAGAAGCGGCGAATCCGCCTGGGTCTCGGTCAGCGGAAAACCCACCAGCGCAGCGACGCCGATGGCCGCGGCGGTGATGGTGATTGACGTCCAGCCGCGAGACGGTGCTTCGATCAGCGCGTAAATCACTCCCGAGAGGCCGACTGTGACCGCTGCGGCGCCCAAAATGTCGGCGTGCCCCTGAGGTACGGTGTCGCGAGATTCAGGGACGTGGTGGGCTGCGATCCATGCTGCTGCCGCGGTCAACGGAATGTTTAAGAAGAACACCCAGCGCCACGATGCGGCATCGACAAGCCAACCGCCAACGAAGGGACCGAGTGCCGTGGTCACTCCAGACATGCCGGCCCAAATCCCCACCGCGCGGCTACGGTCTTCCTCGGCGATCCCAGTGTTGATCAGTGCGAGGCTGGCGGGCACCAACGCCGCCGCACCCACGCCCTGGATCACCCGTGCGACGATCAGCCAGCCCACGGTCGGTGACAGGCCACAGCCGAGAGAGGCCGCGGTAAAAACGATCAGGCCGCCGACAAAGACTCGGCGACGGCCGTAGCGGTCGCCTGCGGCGCCTCCCGAGAGCAGCAATGCGCTCAGCGACAGCAGGTAGCCGTCCAGTATCCACTGCTGACTTGTCAACCCGGCATCCAGTTCCCGTCCGATCGCGGGCAGCGCGACATTGACCACGGTGCCGTCCAGAAGCGCGACCCCGGAGCCGAGAACCGCGGCCGCGACCAGCCACCGTGCGCGGGCGGAACCCAACGGCACTCGGCGCGGGGCAACCACCGGTTCCACGCGTTTGGGTTTATCCACCGGTCTTCACCTTGCCAAGTCGCATGGCTTCGTTTGGAGCACTTGGGCGGAGTCAAGGGTGGCAACGCCGCATGACATCACAAGACACATGGGCGCCAAAAGCGCTATTCACGCTCGCGTTTGATATGCCTTCCAGCGATCCGGGTCGCCTTCGAGCCCGGAGCGATCCCAGCCGGCACAGACCGCCTCCGCTTCGTAGGTGTCCTGCAAGAATCCAAGGAGCACCTCGTCGGGGTCGGCTGCCTGCCGCACAACCTCGTACGGTAAGAGAAATTCGCCGTGATCCTTGCTGTAGTGCGCCTCCGCGGGTCTGACCGAGTACTCGGCGAAGCCGTCTGGTTCGGGATAGGCGTAGGCGTAGAAGGCGCCTTCGTCACCGCCTCCTGGCCAGAACCCGCAGCTGCTCAGTTCGTGCGAATATCCCTCGACCATCACCCAGTCGCCCACGTTGGGTGCTCCGCCGGGATGGCGAGGTGCGCCGCGGCCGGAGAACCTAGTGCACGCGAGATCCATTGCACCCCAGAAGAAATGCACAGGACTCACTTTTCCGACGAAGCGGGACCGGAACTGGCCGAGCACGCGGTTTGCCGCAAGCAATTGGCGCCAGAATAAGTGCGCGGCGTCGGGATCGTACGACGCGTGCTCGACGTCCTCGGCGAACCGCGGGGCGGGGTCTATTTCGTTGGGATGTGACTGAATGCGGGTGTGAAATCCCAACTCGTCGAGTGCCTGCATGGTCTGCGAATAGAACTCGGCCACTGATTTCGGCTCCAGCGCCACGGTACGGGTTTCGCCGAGGCTGCCCCGGATCACCAACTCGTGGTCGACGAAATCGAACTCAATGTCGAAGGTCTCGTTCCCATGCGGAATCGCCGAGGTCGTCAAACCGCGCGCAGTCACATACAAGGTGACCTGCCACCAGTGGTTAACCATGGGCGAATGAGCGAGTCGGACCTTGCCGACGATCTGAGTCCACATGTGTAATGTGTCCCGCGTCGCAAGCCAGTTGTCGACCCGCAAACTGGGCCATGCGTTGGTGTGTTGCGCCATTCGATAATCACTCCTCGGTTCGATTGTTATTGATGTTAGGGGCGTGAGGCGTAAGTTCTTCGCTTACCGAGGCCGGTAGCTCTCGAGTCGATGTGAGTGCAGCGGCCAGAGTTGCCGCAATAGCAAAGTAGGGAGATACATTGCCGGGCATGCAATTTGGGATTTTCACGGTTGGGGACGTGACCGCGGATCCGACGACCGCCCGCACACCCACGGAGGCTGAACGCATCCGTGCCACAGTGACGATTGCGAAGAAGGCCGAGGAAGTGGGCCTC
>JAFAQO010000505.1 GCA_019246375.1 Mycobacterium sp.
GATACTTATTCATCGGCCTTCTCCATGGTTCGCGCGCAACTCCTCTTCAGTGGGCTCCGCGCACCGCCCGGCTTCCTGCCTGAATATGGGCACTACCACGGTGTGGTACTGCAGATCGGAGACCCGCATGCTTATCTCGCAGAGGTAATACGGGAGCCAGCTGCCGTATGAGCCGAGCCGGTTCAGTTTTTTGTAGTTGTTCGGCAGCTTCTGCAGCGCAACATCGAACTGGCCCTTGTTGGCGTCGAGCAGCGGGGCCAACCGGCTCAGCTGGTCCACCGTGCCGGCCAGCGGCGGCCGCGCGTTGGTCAGCAGACTCGCTATCGAGGCGGTTCCCTGGTCCAGGGAGTCGATCGCGGTGCCGATCGTATCGCGGTCTTGCGAGAACCCGCTGATCAGCCGCTGCAGACGATCCAGGGCGCCGGAGAACTTGTCACCGTCTTTGGAAAGCGTGCCGACCACGGTGTTGAGGTGGTCAATCAGTTGCTGCACCGTTTGATCGTTGTCGGCCAAGGTATTCGAGAACGACGAGGTTTTGGACAGCAGCGAATCCAAGGTGCCGCCTTCGCCCTGAAAGATCTGTACCAGCGAGGCACTGAGCGCGTTGACATCCTGCGGGTTCAGGCCCGAGATAACCGGTCTCAGGCCGCCCAGTAGCAGATCGAGGTCCAGCGCCGGTGCAGTCCGGTCGACCGGGATCTGCGAACCTGGCGCCAGCACCGTGGTCGACCCGGGGCCGTCGACGAGCTCGAGGTAGCGATCACCCGTTAGGTTGAGGTAGCGAACGACGGCACGGGTACCGCCGGTGAGCACGAGACTGCGGTCCGCGTCGAACTTCACCACCACCTTTTTGTCTGGTCGCAGCGAGACACCCTGGACCGTGCCCACTCGGATACCGGCGACCCGCACGGTCTGTCCGGTCTTGAGGCGCGACACGTCGCCGAAGACTGCGGAATACCCGTTCGTCGAACCGGTTCGGTACTGGCTGAAGATGAAGAACAAGAACACGGTCAGCAGCACCATCACGGCAGCGAAGACGCCGAACTTGACGATTATTCCCCGTAGGCTGGTCATCCGGGCTGTCCAACCTGCATGGTGTTGCGCGGCGGCCCAGCGATCGGCCCGTACAGCAGCTGTTTGAGGAGGTCGGAGTTCCACAGAAGTTGCTGGTTTCCGTACTGCCAGGGGTTGGCGCCGACATCGGCGACCACGTACGGCGGGGCCACATCGGGGGGCACATTGGGAAGGTCATGGCATTGCGGGCCACCCGTCGCGGCCACCTTGGGCAAGTTCGTCGGATAGCGATAGCGTTCGGCGCCAAACTCGATCGCCGCGAATAAAGTAATCCCCGGGACCGGCAGCGGCGGGGCATGCAGATTCGGAAGTGTCCCGGCAATACCGCACCAAATCGCTTGGTGGTACTCACTGAGCAGATCGGTGGTCGGCACCAGCAGATGCAGGACATCGGTCAGCACTTGCCTGTTGCCGCCCACCACGTCGTTGCCCATGTCGGCCAAGCCGATTGTGCTGACCAGGAACGCGTCCAGGTTTTGCTGCTCATCGACGATGGTCTGACTGATCCGGGTCGAATTATCGATTATCTTGACGAGGTCGGGCGCGTAATCGGCGTAGGCGTTCACCACCGGAGGAAAGACGGTGAGGTCGTGGCTCAACGCCGGAAGACTCGGATCGAATTTGGCGAGAAATGAATCCAAGTCGCTGAGCGCTTGGCCGATCGTGTGGCCCCGGCCGTTGACCGCCGACGCGATCGCGCCGAGGGTCTCGTTGAGTTTGGCCGGATCGATCTTGGACAGCACCGACGTCAGTTGTTGAAATATCGTGTTGATTTCCACGGTGACGTGTCTATTGTCGAGGATCTGGCCGGCGTGCAATCGCTGTGGTGAGGGATTGGCGGGCGGTACCAACTCGACGAACTTGGCGCCGAACACTGTTGTCGAGGTGATGTCGACGAGCACATTGGCGGGAATGAGGCGCAGCTGGGACGGGTCCATCGCGAGGTGAAGCGCCGCTTGGCCATTCGGCCGCGACTCGATCGTGGCGACCTTGCCCACCTGCACGCCGCGCATCTTCACCTTGGCGTCAGCGTTCATCACCTTTCCCGCGCGCGGCGACACCACCGTGACCGGAACGGTTTTCGCAAAACTGCCCTGGAACAAGCCAATTGCCACGGCGACGATGCCAAGAATGACGGCGACTGTCAGCAGACCTGTCAGTACGCGTATCCCATTGGGCGACATCGGCTGTTCTCCCTACCCCGACAGGTTGAAGTTTCCGTTGGTGCCGTAGATGGACAGCGAAACCAGCAACGTCACCGATACCACGAGGATGAGCGAAGTACGCACCGCGTTGCCGGTTGCGACCCCGACACCCTCCGGGCCGCCAGTCGCGAAATAACCGTAGTAGGTATGAATCAACAAGACGGCCAGCGCCATCAGGATCGCCTGCAAGAACGACCACAACAAGTCGAATGGATTCAGGAAGGTATCGAAGTAGTGGTTGTAGAGGCCGCCTGATTGGCCGAACAGCACAACGGTGGTGAATTGGCTGGCGACGAACGACAGGATGATGGCAATGCTGTAAAGCGGAGTGATCGCGATCATTCCCGCCATGATCCTGGTGCTGACCAAGTAGGAGATCGGCCGAATCGCCATGGATTCCAGCGCATCGACTTCTTCGTTGATCCGCATGGCGCCCAGCTGGGCGGTCACGCCGGCACCGAAGGTAGCTGCCAAGCCGATTCCCGCAACCACCGGTGCGGAGATGCGGACATTGATGAACGCCGCCAAGAAGCCGGTTAGTGCTTCGATGCCGATATTGCCAAGGGAGCTATACCCTTGAACCGCCAAGGTGCCGCCCGCGGCCAGCGTCAAGAAGCCGACGATCACAACTGTGCCGCCGATCATTGCTAAGGTCCCTGCGCCCATGCTGATTTCGGCAATCAAACGCACGACTTCGCGCCGGTAGTGGACCGTCGCGAACGGCACCCCGGCGAGTGCCCTGATGTAGAACAAGGTGTGATCGCCGACCCGGCCCAGAGATTCGACGGGCCTGTGCCATTGGCCGAGCGCCCGGAATGTCCGGGGGTAGGTGGCCCTCAACGTCTGCATCACGGTCACGGCATGTCTCCGGTCACTTAGTCGAGAATCGGATGCCGATGGCAGTGACGACCACGTTGACGACGAACAGCGACATGAACGCGTAAACAACGGTTTCGTTGACGGCGTTTCCCACCGCTTTGGCGCCTCCGCCGGAGACCGTCAGCCCCCGGTAACACGCCACCAAGCCTGCGATTAAGCCGAACAATGCTGCCTTGACGCACGAGATGACCATTTCCGGGAAACCGGTCAACAGAGTGATGCCGGCGGCGAACGCGCCCGGGTTGACGTTTTGAATGAACACCGAGAAGGTGTAGCCGCCCAGAATGCCGATGATGACGACCAGGCTGTTCAACA
>JAFAQO010000575.1 GCA_019246375.1 Mycobacterium sp.
ACGGTCACCTCGGTCGGTGAAGGTGGACATCGCTTTCGACACCACGTCGGTGGACTCGCCCACGCCGCGCGCGAACAGCGCGGTGTCTTCGAAAATGGGTAGCTCGATGTCGCTGTAGCCGGCCCGGCGCGCGGTGTCGAGCAGGCCGTCGCGCACCGCGACAAAACCCGCCGACTCCGGCGGAACGTAGTCCGGTACGCCCTTGGGGCCGGAAAAAGCCGGGAATTCCGTCACGGGCCCAGGCCTTCGAGGAAGGGGTTGCCGCGGCGTTCGGCGCCGATCGTGGTGGCGTTGCCGTGCCCCGGCAGCACCACGGTCTTGTCGCCGAGCACCAACAGTTTGTCGACGATCGAGTTGAGCAGGTCACGGCCGCTGCCGCCGAACAAATCGGTGCGACCTATTGAATGCTCGAACAGCGTGTCGCCGGTGAACACCACGTCGGAGGCGTCCGCGGCCACCCGGAAGACGACAGAGCCGCGGGTGTGGCCGGGTGTGTGATCGACGGTGACGGTGATGTCGGCCAGGTCGAGTTTGTCGCCGTCGCGGTCCAGTTCAACGACCTGTTTGGGTTCGGAGAACATCGCGCTGAAAAGGAGTTGGCCCAGCCGCGGACCGAAGCCCTTGATCGGGTCGGTCAGCATGAACCGGTCTTCGGGGTGGATGTAGGCCGGACACCCGAAGGTGTCGGACACCTTCTGCGCCGACCAGATGTGGTCGATATGCCCATGCGTGAGCAGCACGGCCGCTGGGGTCAGCCGGTTGTTGTCCAGGATTCGCCGCAGCGGACCCATCGCGCGCTGGCCCGGGTCGACGATGATGGCGTCCGCGCCCGGCCGCTGGGCCAGCACATAGCAGTTGCACTGCAGCAATCCGGCGGGAAATGCAGAGATCAACACGGTTCCCAGTTTCCCATCTCCCAGACCCCGTGAAGATGCGGGCCATGTGCGGCCCGCGGGGGTCCCCCCAGCCTCGGGGATACCCCAGCTTGCGACGGGACCGCGAGGCGGCGAGAGGGGCCGCAGGACAAGCCGGCGACGATGCGGCGCGCCTGCGGCGTGGGTCGCGACACCGTGTTTCAGCATCTACTGGCACACTCTGTGCTGACTGAAGGACAACGATCAGGGAGGGATCTCGGCGGTGCCGACCAACGAACAGCAACGTGCGTCAGCCAAGCGCAAACTGCAACGGCAGCTCGAGCGCCGCGCCGAGCAGGCTCGTCGACGCCGGATCCTGACTCTCGTCGGCTCGTCGGTGGCAGCGCTGGTCGTCATCGCCGCGGTGGTGGCCACCTTGCTGATTACCAACCACGAGCACCACAAGAAAGCCGCATCAGCGTCGGCCGGCAACTCGCCGACCACGCCGGGCGCGGCGTCGGGTGCGCCGCCGTTGCCGTCGTTCACGCCGTCGGCCAACCTTGGCGCCAACTGTGAATATCCACCATCCCCGGAACCGGCCAGTAAGCCGGTCAAGCCACCACGTACAGGCAAGGTGCCGACGGATCCCGCGCAGGTCAGCGTCAGCATGGTCACCGACCAAGGCAACATCGGCCTTATGCTGGCCAACGCCAAGTCACCTTGCACGGTGAACAGCTTCGCCAGCTTGGCGAATCAAGACTTCTTCAACGACACCAAATGCCACCGGCTTACCACCTCTAAAACGCTGGGCGTCTTGCAATGCGGTGACCCGACCGGCGACGGGACTGGTGGGCCGGGTTATCAATTCGCCAACGAATATCCGACTGACCAGTACAAGCCCGACGATCCCGCGGCGCATCAGCCGGTCCTCTACCCGCGCGGCACGCTGGCAATGGCCAATACCGGACCGAATACCAATGGCAGCCAGTTCTTCTTGGTGTACAAGGACTCTCAGCTGCCGCCGGAATACACCGTCTTCGGGACAATCCAACAGGACGGGCTGGCCACCTTGGACAAGATCGCCAAGGGCGGGGTCGCCGGCGGCGGTGAGGATGGACCACCGGCCACCGCAGTCACGATCAAGTCGGTGCGGCTCGACTGACCCCTGATGAAAGCGGGTACACCCTCGAGCAGTAACCCGCGAGTCGGTGACAGGAGGCTGTGATGGCGGCCAATAGCGTGGTGGAGGTTCGATTCGGAACCCCTGACAATGTGCTGGAAATTCAGGCGGGCAGCGTCGACGTGGACGTCCCCAGATCGGTCGGATATTTCGGTGGCCTGGCAGCGGCCGTCGGTTTCGGTTTGATCGAACCGCCTTTGGCGCTGTTCATCGCCGCGGTGCCGCTGTTCAAAGCATTGACAAACACCGCCCTACCCCGGGCCGTGCGCGTCGTCGGTGAGGTGCTCGAGGGCGCGGCCAAACCGGTAGGCAGCGACGCCGAAGGCGTGATCCACTTCCACGACCAGCCCGAGCCCGACATGAAGGTTGCGGAACTGGGGTCGGTGCGTTCCCGGCGACGGTCTTAGTCAGGCCGCCGAGGTGACCCGGTAGACGTCGTAGACGCCTTCAACATTGCGGACCACGTCGAGCAGATGACCGAGGTGCTTGGGATCGCCCATCTC
>JAFAQO010000580.1 GCA_019246375.1 Mycobacterium sp.
CACCAGACCGTATTCGGTCAGCTGGCCGCGGATCTTTTGCGGGTCGGCGCCCTCCTTGTCGATCTTGTTGACTGCCACCACGATCGGCACGTCGGCGGCTTGCGCGTGGTTGATCGCCTCCACCGTCTGCGGCATCACACCGTCATCGGCGGCCACCACCAGGATCGCGATGTCAGTGGCCTGGGCACCGCGGGCACGCATGGCGGTGAACGCCTCGTGGCCCGGGGTGTCGATGAAGGTGATCAGCCTTTCGGTGCCGTCGAGGTCAATCGACACCTGATAGGCGCCGATGTGCTGGGTGATGCCGCCGGCCTCGGCCTCGCGGACATTGGCCTGGCGGATGGTGTCCAGCAAACGAGTTTTACCGTGGTCGACGTGACCCATCACGGTCACCACCGGCGGGCGCGTCTGCAGGTCTTCCTCGGTGCCCTGGTCTTCGCCGTAGGTCAGGTCGAAGGATTCCAGCAGCTCGCGGTCTTCATCTTCGGGGCTGACGACCTGGACGTTGTAGTTCATCTCGCTGCCGAGCAGCTCAAGCGTCTCGTCACCGACGGATTGCGTGGCGGTCACCATCTCGCCGAGGTTGAACAGCGCCTGCACCAGCGCAGCCGGGTTGGCGTCGATCTTTTCAGCGAAGTCCGACAACGAGGCGCCGCGGGCCAGGCGGATCGTCTCGCCGTTGCCGTGGGGCAGCCGCACACCGCCGACAACGGGAGCCTGCATCGAGTCGTATTCCTGGCGCTTCTGCCGCTTGGACTTGCGACCACGCCGAGGTGCACCACCGGGACGGCCGAAGGCACCGGCGGCGCCACCACGCTGCCCAGGCCGTCCAGCGGCCCCGGGCCGGCCTCGGTAACCGCCGCCCGGAGGAGCGCCTACTGCACCGCCCCGGTAATTACCGCCGCCACCACCAGGGCGGCCACCGGCCGGAACACCCGGCCGGCTACCGGGAGCGGGCCGCGGACCACCGGGACGTGGCGGGCGGCCCTGCCCACCGGCAACACCTGGACGAGGCGGAAGGTTACCGGGCGAACTGCCAGGACGCGGCGCCCCGGGCCGGGCAGCTCCGGGGCGTGATGCCGGCGGACGTGGAATGGGCCGGTCGACGGGTTGCGCCGACGAGAACGGGTTATTGCCGACGCGGGGCGTGCGAATCCCCGGCTTCGGCGCAGCGCCGGGACGTGGCCCCGGCATCGCACCGGGGGTGGGCCCGGGACGGGCTGGCGGGGCAGCGGGCGGCTGTTCTACGACCGGAGCAGCAGGCGGCGCCGAGGCTGCCGGCGGCGGAGCTGCAGCCGGTGCGGACGGCTTGCGTTCGGCGGCCTTTGCCGGAGCCGTCGCCGCGGCGCCATCGCCTGCGACCTTGGCCGGCGGTGCAGCGACCGCACCGTTGCCGGCGGTCTTGGCGGCAGCCGCCTTCCCGGCTCCGAACGATTCACGCAGCCGGCGTGCGACGGGTGCCTCCACCGTCGACGATGCCGATTTGACGAATTCGCCCTGTTCGCTCAGCCGGGCGAGCACTTCCTTGCTGGTAACACCGAGTTCCTTGGCCAACTCGTGTACGCGGGCCTTACCTGCCACTACATCTCCTGTCCATGAGGCGACAGCGGTGGTGGCCGCGCCTCGGGTTTAGCTACGACGCATCGTCATTGGGACTTCACGGTGTGCTCATGTTCTTCGCTACCTGTTCTGTTTGCCGGGCGCCGAGCGCACGAATGTGCTCGACCACCGCGGAGGTGTCCGGTGAACCGGCGATGCGCAGCGCTTTGGTGAAAGCTCGCCGCCGAATCGCTTCGTGCGCGCACTGCGGTACCGGGTGCAGCCACGCACCCCGCCCCGGCAGGGTACTCGCTGCGTCAACGATTACGGCGTATTCGCCGTTCCCAGTCGACACAGCCACCACTCGAAGCAGCTCGACGGCCAACTCTCGCTTGCGGCAACCGACACATGTCCGCACCGAGCCGCCGGTGCGCCGATGTGCAGAAGCCGAAGTCGGGCGCTGGATCACGGAACAGTCTACCGTCCTGGCCGTCGATTCGGCTCACCCGGGAGGTGTAGGCCAATTTGCCCGGCGATGATGCCGGCCGGGTAGCGGCCGGAGGCGGGGGCACCCCCAGCCGCGAGGGGGTACCCCAGCTTGCGAGGGGACGGCGAGGGGGCAAGCCGGGCAATCGGTTAGCGACCGTGTGCGAGCCCGCGGCTCGCACCGTGGTCAGGTTGGCTCGCCGGGCGTTCCGGCGAATCACCACGGATGTCGATACGCCATCCGGTGAGCCGGGCCGCCAGCCGAGCGTTCTGGCCTTCCTTGCCGATGGCCAGCGACAACTGGAAATCGGGGACGACCACCCGGGCGGCCCGCGCTGTCTGGTCGATGACCGTCACCGAGACGACCTTTGCCGGCGACAACGCGTTGGCGACGAAGTGAGCGGGGTCCTCGTCGTAATCGATGATGTCGATCTTCTCCCCGGACAATTCGCTCATCACGTTGCGCACCCGCTGGCCCATCGGGCCGATGCAGGCGCCCTTGGCGTTGAGTCCAGGAACCCGCGAGGCGACCGCGATCTTCGAGCGGTGGCCGGCCTCTCGGGCTACCGCGACGATCTCCACTGAGCCGTCGGCGATTTCCGGCACCTCCAGCGAGAACAACTTGCGCACCAGGTTGGGATGGGTGCGCGACAACGTGATCAGTGGTTCGCGCGCACCCCGCGTCACCCCTACCACATAGCACCGCAGGCGGTCGCCGTGCTCATAGGTCTCGCCCGGAACCTGCTCGGCCGCGGGGATCACACCTTCGGATCCCTTTGTTTCACTGCCCATTCGCACCACGACCAGACCCCGCGCGTTCGCGCGGCTGTCGCGCTGGATCACTCCGGCGACGATCTCGCCCTCCCGGGTGGAGAACTCGCCGTAATTGCGCTCGTTCTCGGCGTCGCGGAGCCGTTGCAAGATCACCTGACGCGCGGTGGTGGCCGCGATTCGTCCGAAACCTTCGGGAGTGTCGTCCCATTCGCTGAGGACGTTGCCGTCTGCGTCGGTTTCCCGGGCGATTACCCGTACCACGCCGGTTTTTCGGTCGATGTCGATGTGCGCGTCGGGCTGGTGTCCTTCGGTGTGCCGGTATGCGGTGAGCAGCGCTGACTTGATGGTCTCGACTACGACGTCAACCGAAATGCCTTTGTCCGCCTCGATCGCGTGCAGCGCGGCCATGTCGATGTTCATCCTCCGGCCTCCGTTCCCGCGCCGCGACTTCCGGTCGCCAGCTCCAACTCGCGTTGGGAAGGCGGCGAAAACTCAACCTGTACAACAGCTTTCACGATCTCGTCCAGCGGAATCTCGCGTACCGTCCAGTCGTCGCCGCTGCGGACCACCACGGTGGTCGTCTCACCGTGCGTCTCACCGATCCGGCCGGTCAGCTCAGATCCGTCCGACAGTGCCAGTTCGACCTTGCGGCCGCGCGCCCGCCGGAAGTGTTTTTCGGTGGTCAGCGGCCGTTCCACGCCGGGTGAGCTGACCTCGAGAACGTACCGGCCGTCGATCCCGTCCACGCCGTCGAGCAATCTCGAGGCTGAGCGGGACAACGCGGCGATCGCGTCCAGGTCGAGCGGGGTCTCGCCGTCGGCGATTACGGTGATCCGCGGCGGGCGCGCGCGCATGTCGATGAGGACGTCTTCGATCTCGTAGCCTGCGCGCACGAATGTTCCATCGAGTAGCTCGATCAACTGCGTCTGCGAAGGTAGCCCGGTGGCCACGGCGAGCTCCTCATCTTGAGTTGTCCGGTCAGTCAGCCCTGCGACGGGAAAAATTCATTGATCCCGCGGAACCGGCCTCCAACGATACG
>JAFAQO010000614.1 GCA_019246375.1 Mycobacterium sp.
CCGGCACGTAATAGTTAACTGCCGCGTCTTCGCAAACGGCAGCCCCCGCTTCGGAGGCGGCCCATTCGACGATTTGGCCGACAAGGCCCTTGCAGGACCCGCAGCCTTTGCCGGCGCGGGTCGCGTTCATCACCCCGGCCACTGACATCTGGCCGCCTTTGACGCAGTTCACGATTGCGGCTTTGCTAACCCCGTTGCAATTGCACACTTGGGCGTCGTCGGACAGCTCGGCGGAGCCGGTGGCCGCCTCCGGCGTGCCGATGTCGAACATCAGCGAAACACGTTCGGGCGGCAGTGGGAGCCCACGGTCGAATGCCTGCATCAGGAATGCGACCTTGCTGACGTCACCGACAAGGGTCGCACCCATCAGCTTGCCGTCGCGGACGACGAGGGTCTTGTACACCCCGTGCTTGGGCTCGACATACTGCACGAATTCGTCGTCGTCGTTTTCCGGGCCCTTCAGGCCCATCGCGGCGACGTCAACGCCAGCAACCTTGAGTTTGGTCGCAGTACGCGAACCATGGTATGCCGCATGGGGATTGGTCCCAGTGAGATGCTCGGCGAGCACGCCGGCCTGCTCCCAGAGCGGTGCGACGAGGCCGTAGACCTGACCGCGGTGTTGCGCGCACTCGCCGACGACGTAAATGTCATCGTCGTCGACCGAACGCATCTGGTCGTCGACGACAATGGCACGCTCGACGGTCAGTCCGGCGCGTTGCGCCAGGCCGACATTGGGCCGAATGCCGGCCGCCAACACGACCATGTCGCACGGCAATTGGGTGCCGTCGCCGAAGCCGAGCGCGACCGGCAAGCCGCGCTCGCTGAGCACCGACGTCGGCCGCTTCCCGGTGTGCACGGAGATGCCGAGCGCCTCCACCAGCCTGCGGAGGATGGCGCCGGCCTGGTCGTCGAGCTGGGCGTTCATCAGCGTGGGCCCGCTCTGCACGACGCCGGCCTGCAGGCCCCGATTCTGCAGTCCCCGTGCGGCTTCCAGGCCCAGCAGCCCGCCACCGATGACAAGCGCCCGGGAGCCCTGTTTGGCGAATTCGATCATTTCTGCGCAGTCGTCGAGGGTGCGGAAACCGAACACGCCGGACACCAGCGTCTTATTGTCGTCTTTCCAGATCCCCTCCATCGGAGGGAAGAACGACCGGCTGCCGGTGGCCAAAATCAGTTTGTCATAACGGATTTTGGTGCCGTCGTCGGCGTGCACCGTGTGCGCGAACGAGTCGATCCGCACCACCCGCACGCCTGCGCGCAGGTCGATGTTGTTCTGGGTGTACCAGTCCAACGGGTTGAGGTAGATCTCATCGGCATCGTCGGACCCGGCCAGCACGTTAGACAACAGGATGCGGTTGTAGTTGCCGTACGGTTCGTCGCCGAAGACCGTGATGGCAAACCGTTCGTGGCCGCCGCGGGCAATGATCTCCTCCAGCGCGCGCGCACCCGCCATTCCGTTGCCGACCATCACGAGTCGGGCAAGGCCGGTCTGGTGGCCGTTCGTCGAGGGCTCAGCAAGCAGCGTCATGGCCGGCTAGACCTCAACGAGACCGATGTCGATGACGACCGTGCCGCCCAGTCCGTCCGGTGCGGCGACGAACACCTCGAGGACGGTGTCGGCGATCAGGTCCTCGACAACCCGAAGCGCCACGTGCACGGCGTCTTTGGCGCCGATCGGGAAGTACCGCATCGGTGCGCCGTCGCGCATCACGATGACGGTGATCAGCTCCTCGCTGCTGTTGCCCCCGCGGAAATAAACCGGCTGGCTGATCACACCGGCGGGCACGACATAGCGCAGCGACGAGTCGAGCAGAAGCGGCGCGTCGTAGCCCTTCCCATCGAATGTGAACGTTCCTTGCAGGAATCGAGGTGTGCTGGCATCACCCATGCGCCACATCTCCCTTCATCAGATCGGCGGCATCAGCTCGGGCTACGGCGACCGCGCAGACTTTGAACGACGGCATTCGCGAATATGGGTCCAACACGGAGATGGTCAGCTGGTTGATGCTTGCCGTACCGCCCCAATGAAACGGGGCGAATACGGTGTCCGGCCGGATGCCACTCACAATGCGCGCCGTCATCACCACCTCGCCCCGACGCGTCCGCAGCCGAACTTTGTCGCCGGCGCCGACACCGACCAGTCGCGCCAGTGTCGGGTGCAGCTCGACCAGGGGCTCGGGCTCCGCCTCGGCCAGCGCAGCGACCCGACGTGTCTGGGTGCCGGACTGGTACTGCCGCAACACCCGGCCGGTCGTCAGGTAATACGGGAATTCGTCGTCGGGCAGCTCGGCGGGGGCGGGTTGCTCGACGGCATGGAAGTGCGCCCGCCGGTCGGGCGTAGGGAAATCCTCGGTAAACATCCGCGCGGTGCTCGGGTATGCCGTCGATGGACACGGCCAGAAGACGCCTTTTTCGGCGGCGATCCGTTGGTAGTTGATGCCCCGGTAGTCGGCCTTCCCGCCCGCGCTGGCACGGGTCAGCTCGTCGAACACCTCTTCGGAATCCGACGAAAACCCCTGTGCCCCCAAGCGTTTGGCCAGATCAGCCATCACGTCGAGGTCGCTGCGGACCTCGCCGGGGGACTCGACGGCTTTGCGGCGCAGGATGACCCGGCCTTCGAGGTTGGTCATGGTGCCCGACTCTTCGGCCCACTGGGCGGTCGGCAACACCACGTCGGCCAGTGCGGCGGTCTCGGACAAGAAGATATCGGAGACCACCAGGAAGTCCAGATCCTTGATCTTCTCGGCGATGCGAAGCGAGTTCGGCGTGGATACTGCGATGTTGGATGCCATCACCCACAGCGCCCGCACGCCGCCGGGAGTGCCTATGCCGTCCAGCATTTCGTAGGCCGAGCGCCCCGGCACCGGTAGATCTGCCGGGTCGACACCCCAGACCTTTGCGACATGGGCGCGGGCGGCCGGGTCGTCGAGTTTGCGGTATCCGGGCAGCTGGTCGCATTTCTGCCCGTGTTCGCGGCCGCCCTGTCCGTTGCCCTGTCCGGTGATGGTCGCGAAGCCTTGGTATTGGCCGCCGGGTAGCCCGAGTGCCAGGGCGAGATTGATGAACGCCTGGACAGTGTCGGTTCCGCAGCTGTGCTGCTCGGCGCCGCGCGCGGTAAAGATCATCGCGTGTTCGGCTTTCGCCAGCATTCGGGCCGCGGCTACGAGATCGTTCTCGGGTACGCCGGTGATCCGTTCGACGCGGTCCGGCCAGTACAGTCGCACCGCGCGGCGTACAAGTTCGAAATCCGTGGTCCGTGCAGCGATGTACTGCTGGTCTGCCAGCCCTTCCCGGATGATCACATTGAGCATGCCGTTGGCGAGCGCCAAATCGGTGCCGGGGACGGGCTGTAAATGCAGCTCGGCGTTGGCGGCTGTGGCGGTGCGCCGTGGGTCGACGACAATGTGCTTGGCGCCGCGGGAGCGGCCGTCGTCGAAGAACTGCATAGCGGGCGGCAATGTTTCGGCCGGGTTGCTGCCGACGATGAGCAGGACGTCGGCGTGCGCGACGTCGGCCAGCGGGAACGGCAACCCACGGTCGACGCCGAACGAGCGGATTGACGCCGCGGCCGCCGAGGACATGCAGAACCGGCCGTTGTAGTCGATCGCCGACGTCCGCAGCGCCACGCGCGCGAATTTGCCAAATTGATAGGCCTTTTCGTTGGTCAGGCCGCCGCCGCCAAAGCAGCCGACCGCGTCGCGGCCGTACGCCGTTTGCGTCGTTTGGAAGGCGGCGACGACGCGTTCCAGCGCCTCGTTCCAACTCGCAGCGCGCAGTAGTGCGCCACGCCCGTCGCGAACCAACGGCGTGGTGAGCCGATCGGGGTGGCCCAGCAGCTCGGCCGCCGTCCAGCCTTTAGCACACAGCCCACCACGATTGGTCGGAAAGTCGTCCTGTGGTGTGAGAACCACAGAACCTCCCGACACGTCGAGCTCGATTCCGCATTGCAACGAACAGTACGGGCAGTGCGTCTTCGTCGGCACCGCCGCCATTAGCCATCACCGCTGCGTTGCTGCCGCAGTGGAGGTGTGGTCGCCTCCTTCGTAACGTGACACCTCACCTCCGATCGACTCCCTGGTCGCGAAGTTACGCGCCATGTGTTTCGAGGGGATTTCGGCCAATGGTCGGGTCGACTACCGCCGGCTCACATCCGGCAGCGGCCGATGATTTTCCCGGTTCGATTCGCGAATGTTGGATGCCGCATTGGCAATTGGTCGGTAACGGGGCACCCATTTACTGGTCATAGAGTCGAGTGGCGGGCTGATGAAGTCAGTCCGTTCGGCGCTAGGAAACTGGGCCGCAGGCTCGATCCCAACTCTGTTAGCCTTCGCCGTTGGCGCAGGACATCCCCCCGAGCAGCACATCACCCGCCGACGCCAGCGCGTCTTCGTAAACGTGACCGTAGACCCGCAGGGTCATCGCCGGATCGTGGCCCAGCCACTTCGCCGCCGCAGACACCGTGGTGCCGCTGTCGAGCATCCGCGTTGCGGCGGTGTGCCTGGTATCGTGCAACCGGATCACCGGCACGCCCGCTGCCGAACAGTGGCGCCGGAATGCCTTGGAGTAGGTCTCGGGCCGAATCGGTGAACCATCCTCGTTGACCGCGATGAACCCCGCGTCGATCCAGTGCGTGCCGAGCGCGACCCGTTCGCGCTTCTGTTGTACGTACAGCGTTCGCAACGCGGCCATGACCTCGGCGGGCATCGGCAGGATGCGCCGGGAGCGTTCGGATTTCGGTTCGCCGGTGGTGGTGCCTGCACCACGCACGACAACGCGGCCCTGGGCGACGCTAACGGTCCCGGCGTCGAAGTCCACCGCTGACCACGCGAGGCCGAGCACTTCGGAGCGTCGCCAGCCGGCGAGCGTCAGCAGCCAGCATGAATAAAGACGGTCGCTGCGGACATGCCCGCGGAACCTATCAGCCTGCTGCGGCGTCCACGTGGACATCTCGCGGTGCTCGATGGCCGGGCGGTCGACAAGTTGGGCGACGTTGCGGGCAACGAGACCGCGTTTCATGGCGCTGGTGAGTGCCTGCGACAGGACGGTCAGCATGGCGCAGACGGTCCGGTTACTCACGCCGCCGGGCACTTTCGGACGCACGGGTTCGGTCGCCGCTGCAGCGAGGTACCGCGCGCCCTGTGGGCGCAGCACATCACCGGATGACACCAGGCGATCAACTGCTTTGATGCCCGGCTCGCCGAAGGCAGTCAACAGCTCGGAGTAGCCGGCGCCTTCTGGGCGCCCTCGCAGGTACGCGAGCACCTCGTCGGATCGGCGTCCCGTTGTGCCAAGAGTGTGCCAAGACGGGCAAACACAGCTCGACAATCCGCGGACAGAGTGGACACGAACCCAGCCGCTGAGCTGGGCGTTCCAATACGCTATGGCACCGCGTGAAACGCGGTGGACGGTCAGGCTCGGTTTTACACACCAGCGGTCGGCGGTTCGATCCCGTCCGCGCCCACTGCCTGTGGCCGATGCTGCAGATCCAAGGGGCACTTTTTAGAGATTAGTCGCAGGCCCCATGCATGGCAGAAATTCGCCGACCTTGCCGGTTAATGACCTGGCCTGGTTGATGCGAAGCTTTCCCATGGTCCTGGCGGCTTTCGCAGCCGTCCGAGACCCGATCACGCGGTTCACCGAGCACGGCTTCAAAGAAGAATCAGGGGCGTTTAGCGGTAACCTCGAAAGTTTTTACGCACCGGCTGACTGAAGCGCAAAGTCAAGCGCGGTCGCGCAGTGATTGCACGAATGCGTCAGCTATGCGACGAAGCGTCCTCGAGCGCCCTTGGTTATTGCCCCGTGCCTTTCGAGCAGTTCGAGGACCTGCTCACTGCGGACGTCCTGGCTTTGGCACAGGCGGCACAGCTCGTTTACGGCCGTTTGTAAAACGTCGAGGCGCGCGGACGCTTGAGTAAGCGTGCTGAGCCACTTTTCGTAGTCGCGGTCGTCGTAGCCCATGCCAGCCACGGCGAAAGACACCATGTCCATCGTGATCACACTCCCGCAATCAACGCAGGCGCTTCGTTGCGCCCAAGTGCATTATGAGCCGGAGTTAGCCCGTCGGCAGGCATTTAAACGGCATGTCGCCTTACTTTTCGATACCATTTGCATTACATCTATGCAATCTTGAATAGATAATCGCTCATGTGTACACCCAGGTCATGTTTTGATCTTGATTTGCAAATTTGGGCAAAATCGTGTCGGTATGGCTTGCCACTGGCTTGCCAGGCGCTTCCTAGACGATGCGCCAACCCCGTCGCGCGCGAGCCCGCATGTCCCACAGATACAGGCGGTAGCCGAAGAGCCAGACCTGGTGCGGAATCAGGCGATCGGCCAACCGCAGCGCGGCGAGCAGCCACTCGAACCGGCGCTGCTGGGAAGCCGACCAGTCCAGCCGCATCATGGCGCGGAATTCAGGCGCCAAGAAACCCGTCGTCGCGAACAGGTTGAACCGCCCGGCGAGCGCGCGCAGCGGCAGCGGCAGAAACGCCATTGACGCCACCCCGCGCAGATGCTCGCGGACGGGCGGGTCGATGGACAGCTCATCGAGCGAGCGCTTCCAGTATTCGTCGAATGCTGCACGGTCGGCCGGCCACATGTTTTCGCGTACTTGCAGCGTGGTGCCCAGCCTCTTGGCATCCCGGTAGACCGCGTCGGCGTCGGTCTCGTAGAGCGGTCCGTACAGAAACTCGTGCTGGTCGACGAAATAGCGGTAGAGGCACGCGGCCACCCACAACTGCAACCTGGGATCGAAGGCGTTGTAGGACACCGGGCTCGACAACGTCGACCGCACCTGGCGATGCGCAGTGTCGACGGCGGCGCGAACGAGATTGCGGTCAGCCGCGGTCCCGATCGTCGCAACAGCCAGGTAGGTGCCGGTGGTGCGGGCCCGCTTGAACGGATGCTTGTAGACATTGCCGCTGTCGACAGGGCTTTCCAGCACGCCGTAGCCCACGCCGGGCAGCGACAGCTGCATGATCACGTTCGCAGCGGGCAACAAGACCGCTGCGGGGTTCAGCAGGTCGGCGGCCCGGCTTGCTGACCGTTTCATGGTGCAGCGCGCTCCATAGTTGCGAGTAGACCACGTATGAGACGCTGCCGGGGTGTTTGCGGTTACCCGGATCCGGGCGGTCGGTGTGCTGGCCGGCTACCTGGCCGACGTAGTGCTGGGCGACCCGCAGCGCGGTCATCCGGTCGCGGGGTTCGGCGCGGCGGCCGCGGCGTTGGAGCGCGTCAGCTACCGGGACGCCAGGGCTGCCGGGGCGCTGCACGCAGGGGTGCTGGTCAGCGCCCTGGTCTTGCTCGGCGCGGCCCTGCAGCGCGGCCTCCGCCGGCGTGGTCGGCTGTTGTTCGCCGCGACCACCGCGACGGCGACCTGGATATCGCTGGGCGGAACGTCGTTGCTGCACACGGCAGAAGCGATGTGTGAACTGTTGAGCCGTGATGATGTCGAGGCCGCGCGGCATCTGCTGCCGTCGCTGTGCGGGCGTGATCCGGCCGTGCTCGACGCGGCGGGGTTGACACGGGCCGCGCTGGAATCGGTTGCGGAGAACACGTCGGACGCGCAGGTTGCGCCGTTGCTGTGGGCGGCGGTCGGCGGTCCGCCCGCTGTGCTGGCGTACCGCGGCGTCAACACGCTGGACTCGATGAT
>JAFAQO010000688.1 GCA_019246375.1 Mycobacterium sp.
GCAGCGTTTTTGGCGTCGGAAGCAGCGTCGTATATCAGTGGCGCCACGCTGGAGGTGCACGGCGGCGGCGAGCCGCCGCACTATCTGGCCACCACGAATGCGATCAAGTAGAGGAGGACAACAGTATGGGTTTGGTCGACGGCCGAGTGGTCATCGTCACCGGAGCAGGCGGCGGTATCGGTCGTGCACACGCCTTGGCCTTCGCGGCCGAGGGCGCGCGCGTGGTGGTCAACGACATCGGCGTGGGTTTGGACGGCTCGCCTGCAAGCGGCGGGAGCGCGGCGCAGGGTGTGGTCGACGAGATCACCGCAGCCGGTGGCGAGGCTGTCGCCAACGGATCCGACATTGCGGACTGGAACCAAGCGGCCAGTCTCATCCAGGCCGCTGTCGAGACGTTCGGTGGTCTGGACGTGCTGGTCAACAACGCCGGCATCGTTCGCGACCGAATGATGGCCAACACCAGCGAGGAAGAGTTCGACGCCGTCATCGCCGTACACCTCAAGGGCCACTTTGCCACCATGCGGCACGCCGCGTCGTACTGGCGCGGGCTATCCAAAGAAGGCAAAATCGTTGACGCGCGAATCATCAACACCAGTTCGGCTGCGGGCCTGCAGGGCAGCGTCGGACAGGGTAACTACAGCGCCGCCAAGGCCGGCATTGCCGCGATCACGCTCGTCGGTGCCGCCGAAATGGGCCGCTATGGCGTGACCGTCAACGCGATAGCACCGTCAGCCCGCACCCGCATGACCGAGACCGTCTTTGCCGAGATGATGGCAACGCAAGACGACGATTTCGACACGATGGCTCCGGAAAACATTTCACCACTGGTGGTTTGGCTGGGCAGCGCCGAATCGCATGATGTCACCGGGAAGGTTTTCGAAGTCGAGGGCGGCAAGATCCGGGTCGCCGAGAGCTGGGCACACGGCCCGGAAGTCGACAAGGGCGCGCGATGGGATCCCGCCGAGTTGGGGCCAGTCGTCGCCGACCTGCTGGCGAAGTCGCGGCCGCCGGTGCCGGTTTACGGATCGGGCTCTTAGCCGGACACGCGTCCTGGGCCGAGTGTGCACTTCGACTGGGGTGTTCGCCAATGTTCGCGGTGCGAGCTATGCGGGCTCGCACACCACCAATGGAATGACTCGGTCGGTGGCTTCACGGTATCCGCGGTACGGCGGATACATCTTGACCAGCGGCGGCCAGTAGCGCTCCCGCTCCTCATCTGTGGCGTCACGAGCGGACAGCTGGAGGAGTTCGTCGCGGATCTGCACCAGCACTTTAGGATTCGACTTCAAATTGAGGTACCAGGTCGGATTGTCGGCGCGGCCGCCGAAGGACGCGGGCAGGATCACCCGGTCGCCGTCGCGCAAATACAGCGTTGGAGTGGTCCGCGGTTCGCCGGACTTACGGCCGGTAGTGGTCAGCAGCGCCGCGGGAAACCACAGCAGTTTGGCCCCGAGCCGGCCGTTGGTGCGGCGATACACCCAGATGTGGCCGCGGGCGAAGTACCTGAGCAGTATGGCGAGGAACCGTGAGTTGCGAATCCACCGCTGTCTGGTCACTCCGACAGCCTAGGTGGACTGCGTCGCGAGGGGGCGGGCGGACCGCGTCCTCCGAAAGCCGCACGGGCAGCGGCATGTTGCGACACTTAAGTCATTGCGGCGACACACCGAGGCGGTTCGCGCTGGCTTAAGTTTCGGCGCGAACCGTCATCCGACCGCTTACGGTTCGCACACTACGATCGGGATCTGCCGATCGGTCCAGGACTGGTAGTCGTCGTAGCCCGGGTACATCTTGACCAACTGCGGCCAGTACGTGGCACGCTCCTGATCGGTGGCGTCGCGCGCGGACAGGTCGAGCACCTCTTTTTTAATTTGCACCTGGACCTTGGGGTTGGCCTTCAGGTTGAGGTACCACATCGGGTTCTTCGCGGCACCGACCTTCGACGCGGCCACAATGACTCGATCCCCGTCGCGCAGGAAATACAGCGGAGTGACCCGCGGCTGCCCCGACTTGCGCCCCGTGGTGGTCAGCAGGGCGACAGGAATCTTCTGGAATGTACCGCCAAGTCCCTCCCCGCCGCCGCGGCGGTACATGAAGGTGTTGACGCGAGACATCCACTTGAAGAAGAAATCGGTCAACGGCGAATTCAAATACCGCGGTGGTTTCGGAGACATGACTTTGATCCTACGAGCGCTGGACAAACGGGTGGAATCGAACCCGGATGTGGTGAATTCTGCCGTCTCCGGCTGGGATAAGGAAGGTTTCGTCGACACGCGCAGCCACTCGTCGACCACCGAACGAAGCCTTCGTCACCACCTCGTACACCGCCCGCACTCCGTCGCCGACGATGTGGTACTCCGGTTGCGTGGTCGCTACAATGATCCGGTACTGGAGACCGCGATTCAGGCTGCGCCGCAAGTGGTTTCCGGAAAACCCAGTCTTGACCCCCTGCTCGATCCGGGTGCAGTCGGGCGCGAACGGCACCGAGTCACCGTCGTGGCTGACCAACGCGTCGATGTAGGACTGAGCGGCCGCGATCCGGTCTTCGTCGGAGAAGGCCACTAGATCCGCTCGATGATGGTTCCGGTCGACAGGGCACCACCCGCGCACATGGTGATCAGCGCAGTGCT
>JAFAQO010000732.1 GCA_019246375.1 Mycobacterium sp.
CGTTCATGCCAGCGGTCATCAGCGTGACCGGCGAGCGTGTTCATCTCCTCGGTGATATCGATCCCAGTGGGACACCACGCGATACAGCGTCCGCACCCGACGCAGCCGGTGCTGCCGAATTGATCATGCCAGGTGCCGAGCTTATGAGTTATCCAGTGCCGGTACCGCGACTCACCGGATTGCCGCACGCTGCCGCCGTGAATGTAGGTGAAGTCGAATTCGTAGCACGACGCCCAGTGCATCCAGCGTTCGGCATGCTCGCCGGTCAGGTCGGTGACGTCTTCGGTGGTGGTGCAAAAGCAGGTCGGGCACACCATGGTGCAGTTCCCGCAAGTCAGGCATCGGTTAGCGACGTCTTCCCAATGCGGCGACTCGCGCGAAACCACCAGCAGCTCGCGTAGGTCGCCGTCGGGCATCTGACGGCCCATATGGTTAGCAGCCTCACTGACATCTGCTCGCGCGGAGTCGATTTCACTTTGGTCGGCTTCCCGATGGGAGAGAGCGGCCAGCACGTCGGCCCCGTCGTCGCTGCCGACGTCGACCACATAGTGGCAATTATCGTCGGCGATGCGCTCGGTGAGCGCGAGGTCGTAGCCGGGGCTGACCTGGGGCCCGGTTCCCATCGATGCGCAAAAACACAACCCCCCCGGCTCGGTGCAATTGACGGCCACCACGAATATCCGTTTCAGCCGTCCCACAAAGCCTTGGTCCGGATGGGTGCCGGCCCCCAGCACACCATTGAGGATTTTGATCGCCGACAGGTCGCATGCCCGCACTCCGACGAACGCATACCTCGGAGGCTCGTCAGGTTCGGCCCCCTCGGAAGACCACAACCGCTGCCTGGGCGGATGCAGAAACTGCTTCCATGACTGAGGGCCGGCGGAGTGCCCGAACAGCGCGTTGTCATCGCGGCGGCGGAGCCGATACTGCCCGGGAGCAACGTCTACCCCCCAGCCCCGCGGCAGATCGTCGGCCGAGGTGAGCACTCCCAACACAATCGCGTTGTCCGACACGGTGGGGCCCACGACCCGGTAGCCACGGTCAATTAGTACGGACACCAGTTGCTGTAACCCCGCGCTATCGATGACTGCGCTCATCCGCTTATCGTGCCCCCAGTCGAGGCACCGGCGCACGGTCTTTAGGCCTAATGCGCAGGTTCAAAGGTCCCTGGATGCGGTCGACTGCGCATTCAGCGCCAACCTGAAGCGATATGCTGCGGACTGAATGGGTCCGCCGGGGTTCGGTTACCTTAAGCGACGGTCGCGGCCCATTTGACCGATTGGTTTGGCATCGATGGTTGGCAACCCTGGTGAATCCTTATCCACGCCGCTGGATGAGCGAGGCGGGGAGTCGAGCATGCCCGAGCGGCTCGATGAGCGGCTGGCTCGCGATCAGTTGGAACAGCTGCTGCGGGTTGTCGTCGAGGTGGGCTCCGATCTAGACCTGGACGTGACATTGCATCGGATCGTCACTGCGGCGATGGAGCTGACCGGTGCTCGGTACGGGGTATTAGGAATATGCGGACCCGACGGCGCGATGGCCTCGTTCATCCACGAGGGGATCGATGCCAACACCGCACGGCGGCTCGGCGACCTGCCCGTGGATCAGGGTCACCCCATCGATGACCTGACCGCTTATTCGCAGGCCACCGGTCTTGGAGCGAACGACCTTCCAGGCGGCGCGTTTGTCGGCATGCCGATCAGCGTACGAGGAGCTGTGTTCGGCAATCTCTACTTGGGCGACGACCGACCAGGCCGGGTGTTCTCGGAGTCGGAGGAGGTCGTTGCCGAGGCATTGGCGTCGGCGGCAGCGGTCGCAATCGACAACGCGCGACTCTTCGAGCGAGAACACGCATCGGCGAGATGGATCAAGGCCAGCCGCGAGATCATGGCCGCATTGCTGTCCGGCGGGACGCAGACTCAACCGCTGCAGCTGATCGTTGACCGCGCACTGGAGTTAGCCGACGCTGAGCAGGCAATATTGTTGGTTCCGACTGAGCCGGATCTACCGGCTGAAGAGGTAAAGACCCTTGTCGTTGCTGCGACGGCGGGCCGATACGCCGCGCAGGTGATTGGTCAAAAAGTGCCGGTCGACGCCTCCACCACCGGCAGTGCGGCCCGTCGCGGCACGCCGCTGATTACCAATTCGTTCAGCTACCCGATCGAGGGATTCACCGATGTCGGTGAACGCTCGGCCATCGTCATGCCGCTGCGCGTAAATGGCACGGTGCTTGGAGTGATTGCTGTCGCCCGGAATGCGCAGCAGCCGGTATTCGAAGACGCTTATCTTGAACTCGTCAGCGACTTCGCCACGCACGCTGCTATCGCGATGGCTCTGGCGGTGGGCCGCGAACATGCCCGTGAAGTGGCGATCCTGGCTGACCGTGAACGGATAGCTCATGATCTGCATGATCACGTGATTCAGAAGCTCTTCGCCGCGGGCCTGGATCTCCAGGGCACCATCGCCCGTGCACACTCGCCGGAGATCATCAACCGGTTGACCGGGACGGTCGATGACCTGCAGGACACGATCGAGGACATTCGGGCGACAATTTTCAAGCTGCAAACGCCGGTCGCGGAAGAGGAGGACTTCCGCCAGCGAATCCAAAACAGGATTGCCGAGCTGACCGAAGACCGGGATATCGCAACCACGCTGGAGATATCCGGAGCCCTGACGGCGGTTACCGGCGAACTTGCCGACCATGCCGACGCCGTCGTCACCGAAGCCATCAGCAATGCGGTTCGCCACGCCCAGGCCGCCAGGCTGACCGTGCGTATGTGCGTGAATCACCAGTTGACCATCGACGTCATCGATGATGGCTGCGGCATTCCAGCGGATAATCAGCGCCGCAGCGGCTTGGCCAACATGGCGCGGCGGGCGTTACAAGTCGGAGGCCAGTGCTCCATCACCGCAGGGCCGGAAGGCGGCACCTGGGTGTGCTGGTCGGCACCGTTGGCGTAATCCCTCGCCGCCGGACGGCTTGGCTAATCGCCAGGCGCGGCGGCGATCAGCCGTTGTCGCTGCATGCCCGCGCCGATTCCAGCAGCAGGCGCTGTTCAGCTGCGGCTACCGCCCGGCGTGCCGCGCTGACGGCGTCCGGGTTCACCGACACCGAGGTGATTCCTAATCGAACGAGATGTTCGGCAAACACCGGGTTGCTGGACGGGGCCTGGCCACACAGCGACGATGAGATCCCGAATTTCCTCGCTATGCCAATGATCTCGCCGATAGCGTCCAGCACCGCCGGATCCGATTCATCGAACAACTCCGCGCACACGTCGGAGTCTCGGTCGACCCCGAGCATCAGCTGAGTCAGATCGTTACTGCCGATGGAAACCCCATCGACACCCATGCCGATATAGGTGGGCAGCCAGTGCATTACCGATGGCACTTCGGCCATCACCCAGCGATGCATGCCACGCTGGCGGCCGAGCCGACTGGCATCGACCAGGGAAAAGCACTCTTCAAGCTCCCACCGCGTCCGCACGAACGGGATCATCAGGTGCAAGTTTGGGTTTTCTTCCCGCACCCGGGCGATCGCCTCGAGCTCGAGCGCGAACAGGTCCGGCTCCTTGACGTAGCGGTAGCAGCCGCGGTACCCGATCATCGGGTTGTGCTCGACGGGTTCGTACTTTTCGCCGCCAAGCAGCCCCCGGAATTCGTTGCTGCGGAAGTCTGTCGTGCGATACACGACGGGTCGTGGTTTGAACGCGCCCGCGATGCGGCCCACCGAGTACACCAGCGCGTCGACTAATCGCGCTTGCTCACCCCGGGCGATGAGATCGCGGGGGTGCCGCCCGGAAAGTGCTTCGGTAAGCATCAATTCCGCGCGCAACAATCCCACGCCGTCCACGTCTTGTGCTGCGACCGTCTCGGCCGTGTCGGGCATTGCCAGGTTGACGTAAATCTTGGTGGCCGTGATGACCGCCGGACCGGCCGCTTGGGCGGGCCGGTCGACGGCTGAAACTTTAGGCATGGCGGCGCGCCCGGCGGTAACCTGCCCGCGGGTTCCGTCGACGGTGACCACCGTTCCGTCGTGAAGCTTGCTGGTGGCGCGCCGAGCGCCAACCACGCAAGGCACTCCCAGTTCGCGTGCGACGATCGCAGCGTGGCAGGTCATGCCGCCCGTTTCCGTGACCAGCGCGGAAGCGCGGCGAATGGTCGGCAGCCAGCCCGGGTTGGTCATCGGGGCCACCAGAACCTCGCCGTCAACCAGTTGCGTGCCGTCTTGTGGCCGCGTCAGGACCCGCACCCGTCCCGACGCTAATCCCGGCGCAGTGCCTCTTCACCGGCCACGTTCGTGATGGTTTTGTTCATACCGGCGAATGATGCGTCACGGCCGTCCTCTCCGGTGGCCGATGTCCTTATCTCCACGATGGGTCGACCACCGAGAAGCCGATAAGCGGTCAGTACTTGGTCGCGAACCGTTTCCGCAACGCCG
>JAFAQO010000554.1 GCA_019246375.1 Mycobacterium sp.
TTCGCGCCACTGGCCCGGATCCGGTCGACGTACTGCTCCTCACAGATCAGCAATTTGGTGCCGGCATTGTCGAAAACGTAGGTGAGTTGTTCGGCGGGCAGCGTGTTGTACACCGAGAACGAGGTGGCGCCGACATGCTGGGCGCCCACTTCCAACGGGTAGAACTCGATGCGGTTGGCCATCATCAGCGAAACGGTGTCGCCGCGGCGCAGCCCCAGCCCGGCCAGTCCGGCCGCGACTTGACGCACCTGAGCCGCGTACTGGCGCCAGGTCAATGTCTGGGCACCGCCGGGGGTGCGGAGCGCAACGGCATCCGGGTCGATCGCGGCGGTGCGCTGGAACGCCTCACACAGGGTGGCCGGATGCTCGGATGTGGTCATGGCCGCTCTCCTTGGTTCTTCATGGCATCGCAGCATTGGCGATCGCGAAGCGTCGGCGTCGGCACCTAAGTGAGCGTAGTCGGCGACAGGAGCCAGGAGTAAGTTGCGGGCATGGGAATCGCGGTCACGGACTTCACGGCGATCGAGCAGACTGCGTTTCTGACCGAGTACGCTCGCGCGCTCGATAGTCGTTGGCAGCGGCCAATACTCGGCGACAAACTCGCTAACGAGATCGTCGCCAAGATCGACTACGACTTCGCGGGCTTGGGTATGCCCACGAGCGTGGTCTGCCAGTCGTCGCTGCGCGCCAAGATGCTCGACCACCGAGTTCGCGCCTTTGCGTCCGCCCACCCCGATGCCGTCGTAGTCGATCTCGGCGCCGGACTGAACACCGGCATGCTCCGCGTCGGGCCCCCGGGCACCGTCGACTGGTACAGCGTTGACCTGCCACGCGTCATCGCCTTGCGTGATGAGGTGGTGCCCGACATGGAGCGAGCCCATTCCGTGGCGGCGTCGGTGGCCGACGACGACTGGGTAGAGACCATTCCGGCTGACCGGCCCACCATGCTGATCGCCGACGGTCTACTGGCCTTTTTATCCGAGTGGGTGATCGTCGGTCTGTTTCACCGCATCACCGAGCATTTCGGTTCCGGAGAACTTGCCTTCAACGACTATGGGCGCATCGGCTGGTTGAGTAAGGCGGCGGTGAAGCTGGCCCCGCAGAAGATGTTCAGCGCCGTCGGCAGCCAGTGGGCCTACCGAGGCTTCAAGGACGCACGGGTGCCCGAGAGCTGGAATCCGCGACTGACGCTGGTTGAGGAGACCAGCCTGGCACACGCGCCCGAAGTGGACCTGTTTCCGGGCTGGCTACGTGTGGCTACCCGGCTTTCCGGACAGTTCAAGGCCGCGGCACGCAAAGCGAGGATCCTGCGCTACGGCTTTGACTCAAGCGGCGATATCGTTGACTAATCAGCGGATTCGCGCGCCCGAGCGATTAAGGAGCGGTCCGTGAAGCAACTCACCGGCCTGGACGCCACATTCCTGTACATGGAGACGCCGACGACGTTCGGGCATGTCACCGGCCTGATGATCTTCGAACGGCCCAGCCCCGACTTCGAGCCGTACCAAGCGGTGTACGCGAAATTCGCCTCGCTGATCGGCGAGCTGGAGCCGTTGCGCCGACGCGTCGTGGGGGTTCCATTCGGGCTCGACCATCCCTACTGGGTGACCGACCCCAACTTCGACCTCGACTTCCACATCCGCGAGCTCCAACTGGCCCGCCCCGGCCTGGCAGACCAGCTGGCCGAGCAGGTGTCCCGGATCGTCGGGCGGCCGATGGACCGCACCCGGCCGCTGTGGGAGATTTACGTCATCGACGGCCTGCAACACGGGCGCTGGGCGTTGCTCAGCAAATACCACCACGCCACCGTCGACGGCGCATCCGGACAGCTGATGCTGCAGATCCTCACCGACACCACGCCCGACGCCCCGCCACCCGGCGCGAGCCCGGTGTGGGAACCCGAGTCGCTGCCCACCGAGGCCGAACTGTTATGGCTCGCGCTGGGCCATCTGGCCCGCAATCCGTTCAAAGCCATACGGACGCAGACCCGCATCGTGCGCCAGCTCGCCGACGCCGCCGGAATCCGCGGCGTGAGCAGCGCGGCAGGTGCCGCCGGGACAGTGGTCAAGCGCGTCGCCCAGTTGGGACGCGGAGATGGCCTCAACATCTCGCTACCGAAGACGGCCGCGCCACGCACGCCCTGGAATAAGACGATCACGCCGCACCGCCGCTTCGCTATGCGCACCGCTTCACTGGACAACGTCAAGCGCCTCAAACAGGCAACCGGCGGAACCGTCAATGACGTCGTCATGGCGATCTGCACCGGCGGGCTGCGCGAATATCTGCTGACCCGCAACGCCCTGCCCGACCGCCCGCTGCGCGCAATGGTGCCGGTATCGATCCGCACCGGCGACGAGGCCGACCCGTGGACGAACCGGGTGTCGGCCATCGTCGCCGAGTTGCCGACCGACTGCGACGATCCGCTCCAACGGGTCGCTCACTGCCACGAGACGATGCAGAAAGCCAAGCGCCAATTCGATCTGATCCCGGCCACCGAGCTGGTGGACCTCACCCAGTACTCCGCGCCGGTCCTGGCCACCGCCGCCGTGCGGCTCGCATCGCGGCTGCGGCTGGCTAACCGTGTCGCACTGCCGTTCAACCTGGTGATTTCCAACGTCCCGGGTCCCCGCCAGCCGTTGTACTTCGCGGGGGCGAAGCTACGTAACCAGTTCCCGGTCTCGATCGTCACAGACGGCCTAGGTCTCAATATCACCGTGATGAGTTACCTTGACCGGCTCGACTTCGGCTTCATCGCCGATCGGGAGCTCATTCCGGACCTCTGGGATCTTGCCGACTTGCACATCGCCGAGATCGGCCGGCTGTTCGAGGCCACCGGTGCCGAATGGGCCCAACCGCCGCAGCCGGCGTTCCCGCGACGGGGCCCAGTTAAGCTCGCGGCGACCGCCAAGGCACCGAAGAAGAAGCCGGGCGCGTCACGTCCGCGGCCCAACCATTAACCGCCCAGGCATCCAGGGCCGAGCAGCGCCTTGAGATCACCCATCAGCGCCGGCGAAGGCGTTACCCGTAGCGAGGAGTCCAACTCCAGGGTGGTGATGCGTTCCCCGCTGATGAGCCGCAGATGCACCTGCGAGGTACCGGGATGACGGACCAGCACCTGTTTGAGCGCACTGACTTTGTCGATAGTGCACTGTCGCGTGGGCAGGCTGACCGCCAACGGCCGGTCCGGTTGAGTGCTGGAAAAGTCGGGCACCACAAGCTCATTGGCGATCACGCACACTCGGTCGTCTTGTATTTTGACCCGGCCGTTGACCAGCACGACGGCGTCGTCGAGGATGTCGGCGCCGTGGGTGGAGTAGGTGTGCGGGAAGAACATCACCTCGATGCCGCCGGTAAGGTCTTCCAATTGCGCTGATGCCCAGGGCATTCCGTTCTTGTTCACTCGCCGGTTCACCGACGCCAGGATGCCGCCCACCCGCACCGGGGTGTCGTTGGGAATATCGCCGTCGAGGATCGCCGGGATGGCCGTGTCGACCTGAATCGACAGCAGATGCGCCACTCCGTTGAGCGGATGCCCGGACACGTACAAGCCCAGCATTTCGCGCTCCAGCGCAAGTTTGTGCTTGTCGTCCCACTCCTCTTCGGGCACCTTGATGGTGAAGACCGCGTCGACGCCGACGTCTTCCCCGCCGAACAGGTCGAACTGGCCCATCGCCTCGGCCCTCTTGGTGCCCAGTACCGAGTCCACCGCGTCGGTGTGCACCAGGAACAGTCCCTTGCGGGGGTGTCCCAGCGAGTCGAACGCGCCGGCTTTGATCAGCGACTCGGTGACCTTCTTGTTGCAGGCGGCGATATCGACCTTGTTCAAATAATCGGAGAAGTCGGTGAATTTGCCTTTCTCGGTGCGAGTTTTGAGCAGCGAAGCCACGACGTTGGCGCCCACATTGCGCACCGCACCGAGTCCGTAGCGGATATCGGTACCCACCGAGGCGAAGTTCAGTCCGGACTCGTTGACGTCCGGCGGCAACACCGTGATCCCGAGCTTGCGGCAGTCGGCCAGATACACCGCAGCCTTGTCCTTATCGTCGCCGACCGACGTGAGCAGTCCAGCCATGTATTCGGCCGGATAGTTGGCCTTCAGATAGGCGGTCCAGTACGACACCATGCCGTATCCGGCGGCGTGCGACTTGTTGAACGCGTAGTCGGCGAACGGCAGGATGGTGTCCCACAGCGCCTT
>JAFAQO010000189.1 GCA_019246375.1 Mycobacterium sp.
TGATCAGGGCGAGCGTGGCGAGCGCTCCGGCCGCGGCGCTCACCCAGTGCCCGCTCGCGGCGGCGAGCGCGGCCGTGGCTATAGCGGTGATCAGGCCGAGGACGGTGATGTTCCTGAGACGGACGTCGGCGATGCCGTGGATGTGGCCGAGCAGTTGGGTGAGGGTGCGATCGTCGACCGCGGCGATGGCGGGGCGCAGGACGATCGCGCCGAAGACGTCGGTGCCGTAGATGACGGCGTTGGCGAGGATCGCGAGGCCGGCGAGGATTTCGATGAGAGCGTGCATCGATGGATCCTTCGTGAATGTGGTCAGCAGGATGCAGCGCGATTTTGCGGGTCGGTGAACGTCGCGGATCTTGCTCCCTAGGAAATGAGCAGGAGTGCAGAAGTCATGAGCATGACGGCGGCGGTGAGGCCATGGACTCCCAGGGCGATTGACTTGGGGCCGCCGTTGCCGAGCACGATGGTCGCGTCGGCGAGCGGAATGATCGTGGCGGCCAGTATCACCCAGCCGAGCAGGTGGGTCGCGCCCGCGGCCATCAGGATGAAGATGAACAGTCCCGATGCGATGTCGCGGACGCCCTTGACGCTCAAGTAGGCGCCGGCGGATGGCTGGCCGAGATCTGGTAGCACACCGTAGCCGGCGGCGGCGACGCGCGGCGCGACAATAAATCGTGCGCCAATGAATATGATGCCCGCGGCGATGAGTCCGGCGAGCGTGTAGGCGATGGTGGTGGCGGTCATGTCGAGCACTCCTGGGTTTTGTTAGTGAATCGGTGAGAATGTTGTCGGGTCAAGCAGTACCGATTGAACGTCGACGATCTCGTTGGGATCGAAACCGGCCATGTCGGCGGCGAATTCTGAGCTGGTCATGACATCCCGCGTGAGTTGTTCAGGGTCGACGCCCTGTGGGTAGCGGATCAGCGCGATGAGTCGATTGGCGCCGCCGCTTCGCTCTGTCCACACACCGTGGGTGGTGACCCCGAACGTCGTGAAGGTTGCCAGGTGGCGTGCCCAGTGAACCGTCGCATACCGCTGCAGAGCTTCGGACGAGCGCAGCGTGTACATCCTGAGCTGAAACATTGATGGCCTTCTTCTTCAGTTGATCGGCTGATGCGGATCTCGGCAGGCGCGGGCCCGTCAGCTCGTTAGCGCCACGCAGATGGCGGCCAGTGCCAGACCTTGCAGCAAGGCACGAGCATTGATGATTCGGTTCCACTTTGCTTGCAGCACACGCCCGTTCGGTAGTGGCTGTCTGGCGTCGGCGGCCGCGGTCAGCTGTCGATTGATGGGTGCGCTCACCTGTCTGTAGAGCACAAGCCAGATCGACAGCAGGAGCACGGCGGCGCCCGCCGCGATCGCTTGAGCCCAGTGTGCGGTGACACCGGCCAACACCCCGCTTACCGCGGCGGCGAAAAACCCGAGCACCCAGGGCACGGGCAGGCGCCGGTCGCCGTAGCGATGCACGTTTCCCGTCACCGCGACCAGGGCATCGTCGTCGACCGACGCCAAGGCCGGTCGCAGCACGATCGCGCAAAACACGTCGGTGCCGTAGATGACCGCGATACCCAGCACCGCGATCAGTGCGGCGATACGGGCGAGGTCGAAAGTCATGTCGTAGCTCCCTTCAGTAGTAACTGCTAGCAATGCTAACCCCTGGGTCCGAGCGTGTCAATAGCAGTGATAGAAATACGAGCAGTGCTAGAATACAGTATGGCCATCCAGGATCGGCGCGAACGCGAGCGAGCCGCCCGTCGACGGCTGATCATCACCACGGCCCGCAAGGTGGCCGAGGCCGAAGGCTGGGATGCCGTCACCACCCGTCGGCTGTCCACCGAGATCGAGTACAGCCAGCCTGTCTTGTACAAACACTTCGCCGGCATGGAACAAATCGCTGAGGCTGTCGCGATCGACGGCTTCGCCGAGCTCGCCGACGTGTGTTCTGCCGCCAGCTCCGGCGCCGGCACAGCCAGCGATGCGCTAACCCGGATCGCACACGCCTACCTGGACTTTGCCCGCGACAACCCGGCGGTTTACGACGCGATGTTCACCCGTGCGACCACGTTGCGCTTCGCCGACCAAGACACACCGCCTCAGCTGGAGGCAGCCTTCGCCGAGCTGCGCCACGCGGTCAGCCTGGCCGCTGACGAACACGACGCTGACACTCTCACCGAAGTGTTCTGGGCCGCGCTGCACGGACTGGTCACCCTTACCCGTACCGGACGACTACGCCCCGGCTACGACTCGGACCGGCTCCAACTGCTCGTCGACGAGTTCACCAGCAGACGTGAAAAGCGTTAGATAAGCGCGCAGCCATTTTGCGAATCGTCGATGGGACTCGGAAACGTCGCTGAGCTGCTCAATAGCGCCGATCGATCTGAGTTGGCAGCACTGTATGCCGCGCTTCCATTGGAGATGGTCTACAACGCCGCCGCCAAGATCGTCGGCTTCTCGATTCGCCCGACGGGTTGGGGTAGTAACCGTGTCCGAGGGGGGTGTCCGAGGGGGGACTTGCCCACTAACCCTACGCATCGATTTGAGCTCCTAGGCTGGCTAGGACGCGGCCGCGCGCCGGCCCGTGAAGCAAACTGCACTCCTCTGCGAGCGCCGGCCCGTAGGTGACGGCGCCGCACTCGCAGCGCCACATCAGATGCCAGCCGCACGGATAGAGTTGCGACCGGTGGCCGGGGCGAGGCGAGCAATCCCGCGCAGGACCCACGGGGTGTGCGCCTGGCCATCACCGCCAGGCCGCGGTCCGAGCGGCGCATTGCGGTCCGTGGGCCGAGGGTGGGCGTTGACGCCAGTTCCGCCTCGGCCGACCCCGCCCGCGCGCCATCGCGAGTGACCGCCAGCAGTTGCCAGGTGCCGGGCACGCCACGCAGCTCGACGCTGCCGCGGTCCTCGAAGCCCGTGCCCGAGCCGACGACCAGGTCACGCACGGTGCTGGAGACGAGGATTTCACCAGCGCCGGCCCGTGACGTCGGTAGGACCTTTGCCGATTCCGTGCGGGCTGCATCTCCGGCCGTTGCGAAGCAAGCCGATCAGTTATCTAACCGCGCTAAGCGATAGACAAGTCTGCTGGAGAGGCCAGCGGCTTCACGCTTGTCGTGGCGCAAGGCGGCCGCACAGCAAAAATAGATGCTTGAACTCTGTATTAATCGCCGACTGATCACTGTCATCTATCGGGTGAGCGGCGGACAATTGGCGCAGCGGCGAGCGGTCTGACTGATCCGAGAGCCCCCCTATGCGACTCCCAGACCGGCTGAGCCCAGGCCGAAAGGTCGGATGCGCGCCACGGGAGTGCAAGCATGTCCGAGCGAAAACGCACCTGCGGTTCGCTGATGGTGGTCGTAGACGCGGGCCCTCAGGCGAGGCCGGCCATCGGCACGGCGCCGACACCCGAATGGAAAACCACGATTGTTGCCCAAATATGGAACCACGGGGCTGTTCTCGCGCCATGGGGTTGTGTCGCGGATGCTCGTTGGGCCAATGTATGCGCGCCGATGGTGGCTTTCCTGCTTCCGACCAAGCCCGTGGGTGTCGTTGTTGCGCACAACAATCCCGTCGTAGCACCACTGTTCAGTGAACATCCCCCGGACGATGCGGCGCCCTTGGCGTCGCACTATCACAACGCAGTAACCACCTGAGAGGAATCCACATGAGCACCGATACTTTAGCCACACCAAAGGTTTCTGCGGGCTTTGACATCAACGCGCAGTTCCGCGTGGTGATGCACGAGCTTGGACTCTCGCCCGAGGACACCGGCGGCTCGATCACCTTCATTGGCGAAGACCCGATCTTCCCGAGCAAGCATCGGCTCGGGGCGTGCATCGGCATCCCGATCATGGCCGGCGCGGCCGGGATCGCCAACATTTGGCGCCAGCGCACCGGTCGCGGCCAGGACCTGACCCTGGATCTGCGCAAGGCCATTCACGGCATCAACCCGATGTACAAATTCGGGCCCACGATCAACGGCTACCCCTATCAGCTGCCGTACTGGATCAACCCCAACTACCAGTTCGACAACCCCATGGGGTTCGGCCTCTACCGGACCAAGGACGGCCGGCTCTTCTTGCCGACGGGGGCCTACCCGGGTCTGCTGAACGCCATGTGCACTTTCCTGCACTGCGGGCCCGACGCTGACCAAATCGCCGAGGCCGTGTCCAAGTGGGACTCCGCCGACCTCGAAGAGGCCGCCGCCGCCGACAAGAAGCTCGTCTTCGCCTTGGTCC
>JAFAQO010000252.1 GCA_019246375.1 Mycobacterium sp.
GGCCAAGATGCCGTCGAGAACACCGTCGGCTGTCGCGCCTTCGAGCTCCGCCTCCGGCCGAAGCGTTACCCGGTGGCGCAGTGTCGGGCGCGCCATGGCTTTTACGTCGTCCGGGGTGACGTAATTGCGGCCGGACAGCCACGACCACGACCGCGCGGTGCCCAGTAGGGCGGTCGCGCCGCGCGGTGAAACACCAAGGCGCAGCGCAGGGGAGTGCCGGGTAGCCCCGACGATGTCGACGATGTAACCGAGCACCTCGTCGGCGACCAGTACCTGACGTACCGCGTCGCGGCCGGCGGCCAACTCAGCGCTTCCCGCCACCGGCCGAATCGCGGACAAGTCGCGCGGGTCGAACCCGTGCGCATGCCGGACCAGGATTGCGATTTCAGCGTCGCGTGGGGGCAGTGGCACGCTCAGTTTGAGCAAGAAGCGGTCGAGCTGCGCTTCCGGCAACTGGTAGGTGCCCTCATACTCGATCGGGTTTTGGGTCGCAGCGACGATGAACGGGTCGGGCAACAGCTTGGGTTCGCCCTCCACGCTGACCTGACGCTCTTCCATCGCCTCCAGCAGGGCAGCTTGAGTTTTGGGCGGAGTGCGGTTGATCTCGTCGGCGAGCATGAGATTGGTGAACACCGGACCGGCCCGGAACACAAAAGCCGCAGTGCGTGCGTCGTAAACCAGCGAGCCGGTCACGTCGCCCGGCATCAAATCGGGAGTGAACTGCACGCGTTTGAAGTCCAACTGCAAAGCAGCGGCCAGGGCGCGGACGAGCAGTGTTTTGGCGACGCCCGGAACGCCTTCGAGCAGAACATGGCCGCGGCACAACAACGCGATCACCAGGCCGCTGACTATTGCGTCTTGCCCGACAACAGCTTTGGCGATCTCGGCCCGTAACGCCAACAAAGCCTGACGCGCCGATTCCGCGGCCGGAGCCTGCGCTGATGCGGGTGCCCGCTGCGTCATAGGTGTGCGGCCTGCCTTTCGATGTCGTCGAGCGCGTGGGCTAGGTGTACCAGATCGGCGTCGGTCGCAGGCGGCGGTCCGAACAGAATGTGGTGCACCGAGCGCGGGTCGGCTGCGCTGCGCTGCGCGACAGCGACCGCCACCGCCGCCGGTGGCGCGTTGATTCCCAGCCCCATCCGGGGCAGCAGCCGCTGCAATGTTGCCGTGCGCAGCGCCTGCGCGGCACGATCGCGGGCCCGTCGTGACCGATAGAGCCGGCCACGGCCCTCGACCGTTTCCGATGCACGCACCACAACGGGCAAGTCCTCGGCCACCAGCGGGCCGACTCGCCGGCCCTTCCACAACGCGACCAGTAGCACGACCAGCCACAGCTGCCAGACCATCCACGTGACGTTATTCGGAATGAGATCGAGTATCGTTGTGCCAGAATTAGGCTCGCCCTGTTTGTGCTGCGGTGCATACCAGACCACGCGGGCACGGTCACCCGCCAGGTTCATTGCCAGCGCTGCATTGCCCGCTCGCAGCAGGCCGCTGTTCGTCATGAATGCGGTATTGCCGACCACTGTCATGGTGCGGTTTCCGTTGCGATAGCGGATTAGCACCCCGTCATAGCAACTGGTCACCGCGTGGTTGCCGGCTGCCTTAAAGGTGTTGCTCGGCCCGAATTCCGCCGACCCGGCCTGAATCGCTTCGCGCAGCGAGCAATTCGGCTTACTGTCGAGTTTACTTGTGCCGCTGCTGCGAAGATTGGGGGCAAGCGCGGCGCGGGCACGCGACGTCGGTTCCACCAGCAGCAGGTCGGCGGGGGTGCTGCCCAGCCGGCGCAGCTGGACCCTATCGGTCACGAATTGCGTTTGGGCGATGACCAGCAACGTGTCGGGGCGCGCCGCCCGTTGGACATCGTCGACATTGCCGGCGACGACTACCTCGACACCGTAGCCGCGCAGCAGTGCCACCAGGGCATGGGCACCCTCGGGGCCGGTGGAGGCCGGATCCATCCGGCCACCGGGCCGTGGTGCGGTCAAGTAGGCGCTGACCGCGGCGACGGCGGCGATGGCGACCAGGGTCAGCACGACCCAACGCCAGGTGCGACGACGCGGCGCAGTAGATGCCAATACGCCGGCGGCGCTCACCGGACCCGCGCCCATGACTCGATTGCCGCCGGCTGGTTCACCGCACGCGGGCCGGCAGGTGAACGGTAGCGCAAGTGATCGTCGAGGTCGGCGATCAGTCGGTAGTTCTCGACGGTTCCGGGCTCATCACCATATGTGACATCGTTGAAAACGGTCGCCGACTGCGAGAATTCAGCGGCCAGATGGGGCAGGCGGTTACCGGCAGCGTTAGCGAGCTCCCCTGCAGTGCGGCTAGCGACCGGATCAAGCACCCTGCTTTCCTCCAGTTCACGAGCGACAGCACGCAGCCGGTGTCGAATCGCGACGGCCCAGTTGCCATGCGCCGCAAAGCCTTCAGCGGTGGCGCGGTGCTGTACGGCACTGAGCTGGCCGGTGCCGAACAGCGGATGATCGGCGCCGCGGTTGGTGCGCATGGTGCGGCGCACGACGTGGACCGCCGCTGCGACTGCTATCGCCAGCAGGATCAGTAACACGGTGATCGTGAACCAGCCGCCGGGGAAAGACGCGCCGCCCTGCACGAGACGATCCAGCAGCTCGTTCACCCAATCGTGCAACCGCTGCGCCGGGGATGCCTTGACGTAGATCGGCTT
>JAFAQO010000406.1 GCA_019246375.1 Mycobacterium sp.
GGTATCGGTGGCGGCGGCGTCAACGCCGTCAACCGGATGATCGAGCAGGGCCTCAAAGGCGTGGAGTTCATCGCCATCAACACCGATGCTCAGGCCCTGTTGATGAGCGATGCCGACGTCAAACTCGACGTCGGTCGCGACTCCACCCGCGGCTTGGGCGCCGGCGCCAACCCTGATGTGGGGCGCAAGGCGGCCGAGGACGCCAAAGACGAAATCGAAGAGCTGCTGCGCGGGGCTGACATGGTGTTTGTCACCGCGGGCGAAGGCGGTGGCACCGGGACCGGTGGGGCGCCCGTCGTCGCGAGCATCGCCCGCAAGCTCGGCGCGTTGACGGTCGGCGTCGTGACGCGGCCCTTCTCTTTCGAAGGAAAGCGACGCAGCCAGCAGGCCGAAGACGGCATCGCCACGCTGCGGGAGAGTTGCGACACCCTCATCGTGATCCCCAACGACCGGTTGCTGCAGATGGGCGATTCCGCGGTGTCGCTGATGGACGCTTTCCGCAGCGCCGACGAAGTGTTGCTCAACGGTGTCCAGGGCATCACCGACCTGATCACCACCCCGGGGTTGATCAACGTCGACTTCGCCGATGTCAAGGGCATCATGTCCAATGCCGGCACGGCGTTGATGGGCATCGGCTCGGCCCGCGGCGAAGGCCGAGCGCTCAAGGCCGCCGAGATCGCGATCAACTCGCCGCTGCTGGAAGCCTCGATGGAGGGCGCACAAGGCGTACTGATGTCTATCGCCGGGGGCAGCGATCTGGGTCTATTCGAGATCAACGAGGCCGCTTCACTGGTCCAAGACGCCGCACATCAAGAGGCCAACATCATTTTCGGCACCGTAATCGACGATTCGCTGGGCGACGAAGTGCGGATCACGGTGATCGCAGCCGGCTTCGATATGGGACCCGGCCGCAAGCCCGTCGTCAGCAGCGGCCCGGCGGCCCCCACGGTCGCGCCCGGGCCGGCGCACCATGGCAGGGTCACTTCCTCCATGTTCGAGCCTGCCGGTGCCGTCAGCGTGCCGGTGCACACCAACGGCACGACGCTGAATATCGGCGGCGACGACGAAGACGTCGACGTGCCACCCTTCATGCGCCGCTGACCTTCGGCTCTGTGCGTGCCCGCACACGACAGACCGATCACCGACGTACACCTGTGCAGCCCGGCGGCCGCAGTTCGGATACTGGGGTAGGTGAGCTACCGGATCCGGCGCGTCACGACCACCCGAGCGGGCGGCGTGTCGGCGCCGCCGTACGACACCTTCAATCTGGGCGACCACGTCGGAGACGAACCAGCCGCCGTGGCGGCCAATCGGGCCCGGTTGGGTTCCGCCATCGGTCTCGGCTCCGACCGGGTGGTGTGGATGAACCAGGTGCACGGTGATCGTGTCGAGGTCGTCGATGAACCGCGTCAAACCGCGGTCGACGACGTCGACGCATTGGTAACCGGCACGCCCCGGTTGGCGCTGGCTGTGGTGACAGCCGACTGTGTGCCGGTGTTGATGGCCGACGCACGGGCCGGTGTGGTCGCGGCGGTGCACGCTGGTCGTGTCGGGGCCCAGCGGGGTGTGGTGGCCCGTGCGCTGGAGGTGATGCTGGCAGTGGGCGCACACATCGCCGATATCTCGGTGCTGCTCGGCCCCGCCGTCAGCGGCAGCAACTATGAAGTGCCTGCCGCGATGGCAGACGAGGTCGAGGCGGCCTTGCCCGGCAGCCGCACTGCCACTTCACGCGGCACTCCCGGGCTTGACCTTCGGGCCGGAATCGCCCGCCAGCTCAAGGATTTAGGCATCACCGCCATCGACATTGACCCGCGCTGCACGATGGCCGACCCAGATCTGTTCAGTCATCGCCGCGACGCACCGACGGGGCGATTGGCGTCGCTGGTATGGATGGAATGAGCGCCGTGGTGGCCGACATTGCAGCACGACGGGACCGCGAATCGGAATTGACCGACGCGTTAGCGGCGTTACGGAGCCGGATCGCAGCGGCCGCTGAAGCGGCGGGTCGCAAAGGCGGCGAAATTGAGCTTCTGCCCATCACCAAATTCTTTCCGGCAACCGATGTTGCGATTTTGTCTGGATTGGGTTGTTCGTCGTTTGGCGAATCGCGGGAGCAGGAAGCGTCGGTGAAAGTCGCCGAACTCGCCCGTCTGTTAGGCCCCGCAACACGAACCGTGCACTGGCACATGGTGGGCCAAATTCAGCGCAATAAGAGCCGGTCGCTGGCCCGGTGGGCGCATACCGTTCACTCGGTCAGCAGCTCGCGGGTGGTGAGCGCGCTCGATCGTGCCGTGAGCGCCGCGCTCGACGATGGCCGGCGCAGTGATCCGCTTCGCGTCTATATCCAGCTCAGCCTCGATGGTGACGTGTCTCGTGGCGGCGTCGACGTCTCCGCACCCGGTGTGGTTGACAAGCTCTGCGCGCAGGTCGATGCGGCGGAAAATCTGGAACTGGTTGGGCTGATGGGCATTCCTCCGCTGGAGTGGGACCCGGAGAGGGCCTTCACGCGTCTACAAGCCGAGCACACGCGGCTTCTGCAGACGCATCCCACAGCGGTGGGCCTCTCGGCGGGAATGTCCAACGATCTCGAAGTAGCGATTAAACACGGTTCGACGTGTGTGCGTGTCGGTACCGCGCTACTGGGCACTCGACCGCTACGGTCACCGTGAACAGTCACTGTAGTCACATCTTTATCACAGCCACCGGATCCGAGCTTCCTAGAAGGGGTCACGCGATGAGCACACTGCACAAGGTCAAGGCGTACTTCGGTATGGCTCCGACGGAGGACTACGATGACGACTACTTCGAGGAACGTGCTCCGGCACATCCCGGCTACACGCGGCAGCGGTTCGATGACGGGTACGGCCACTACGAAGGACGCAACTACGACGATCCGCGCAACGAACCGGGCGACTACCCGGCGACGGGCGGCTACCGCGGCGGCTACGGCGACGAGCAGCGGTACCGGCCCCGCGACTTCGACCGCGCCGAATTGGGGCGCCCCCGGTTCGGGATGCTGCGAAACTCCACCCGCGGTGCGCTGGCGATGGACCCGCGCCGGATGGCGGCGCTGTTCGACGAGGGCAGCCCACTGTCGAAGATCACCACGCTGCGGCCCAAGGACTACAGCGAGGCCCGCACTATCGGGGAGCGGTTCCGCGACGGCACCCCGGTGATCATGGATCTGGTGACCATGGACAACGCCGACGCCAAGCGGCTGGTCGACTTCGCGGCAGGGCTGGCCTTCGCCTTGCGCGGCTCATTCGACAAAGTCGCGACCAAGGTCTTTCTGTTGTCACCCGCGGACGTTGACGTGACGCCTGAGGAGCGCCGCCGGATCGCCGAGACGGGGTTCTACGCCTACCAGTAAGCGACTGGCGCCGTCCGGCCCGCTGCAGCCGGTACGCTGGCGATCATCGCGCCGGTGGACGGCGGCGATGTAGTGAACGTCACATCATCAGTAAGGTCGGGTCTCGTTGGCGCTGTTCTTCCTAATCCTTGGCTACGCGCTGTTCGTCTTCTGGCTGCTGCTGATCGCTCGGGTCGTCGTTGAGTTCATCCGCTCGTTCAGCCGCGACTGGCGCCCGCGCGGGGCCACCGTGGTGATCCTGGAGATCATCATGTCGGTCACCGACCCGCCGGTGAAGCTGTTACGTCGGCTGATACCGCAGCTCACCATCGGTGCCGTGCGCTTCGATCTGTCCATCATGGTTCTGCTGCTACTCGCGTTCATCGGCATGACATGGGCGCTGGACTACCACGCCTGAATCCGGGCTGTGCCAGTGACGGCTGACAACGGGGCTTGGACCGTTTGCCGGAGCCCTTTTCGTTAGCTTAGGGCGCGGATTTGTCGGCTCTTAATTTTGAAATTCGGTCTTATTTATCGGGCGAATCGCAACCGGCGGGTCTGGTGTGACAGGATGGGCGGCAGTTGCAGTATGGCTACAACTACGTTCGCGCCGACCTACACTTTCCTGGTCGGTTTGATCGTCGTCCACACTCAAGGGGGCTAAGAATGCCGCTGACACCCGCAGACGTCCACAATGTGGCGTTCAGCAAGCCGCCGATCGGCAAGCGTGGTTACAACGAGGACGAGGTCGACGCATTCCTCGACCTCGTGGAAAACGAGCTGACCCGGCTCATCGAGGAGAACTCCGACCTGCGCCAGCGGGTCAACGAGCTGGATCAAGAGCTGGCCGCTGCCCGGGCCGGTGGCGG
>JAFAQO010000454.1 GCA_019246375.1 Mycobacterium sp.
AGCGGATCACAGTCTGTTCGAAGGCCCAGAATTGTAGTTCCACACCGAACCTGGGGCCGTACCGGAACCCGCCCGGCGCGATCCGCCGCCGATACAACCGCACGATGCGTGGGTCGGCCAATGGGGATAACTTGCCCTCGGCCACCAAGACCGGAGAAAGCCCAGGCATATCAACTGTTTTGGCGTACATCGGCTCTGTGGCGCATGCGGTCGTCAGCTCGCGCTCGACCGCTGAACGCAGTTCGATATCGATGGCGAGAACCGATCGGTTTTTGTGGTCACGGATCAACAAGAACGGAATGTTAGCTCTTTTGAGCATTTTCCGGAGAAAGACGAGATCCTCAATCTGCGCCTCATGCGGGGTCAGACTGGACTCAAGACGAGCGATCTGTCCTCGTCGGGTAACGATGACTGGATTATCGGTGCGCTCGATGGGCCGGGCACCGCCGCGGGACGCGATCTTGGTCATCAGAACACCGCCCTTGGTTACTGAACTATTAAATGGCTGCAACCAGGTGGCTCGGACCCCTGCGGAAACCTCACCCGTTGAGCGTTGGCGCTGAACGAGGAATCCGTTGCGGTCAAAAGCCGCTGTGGAGCCTCCACAGACCCTTAAGCCAGGCAAATTTATTCTACTGTCTCGGGCTGTCTCAACATTGTCCGATCGGTGAACTCTATCCGTCCAGAAGCCTTATCTAGTTCGGGGCCACAAACGCCCTTATCCATAGGCCAGCAACAGATCGACCTTGGCGAGGAGGTGCGGGGAACATCTCTTCGAAACGTTTCGGGTCTGGCAAGAAAACGATGGATCGGTACGCGCCACCGCACAAGCACTTATCTGCCAGCCCAACACCGTGCGCTACCGGCTTCGGCGAATCGAACAACGCACGGGCCGATCATTACCGCGTCCGCGGGAGATAGCCGAACTCTGCTTAGCATGTGAAGTGCAGCGACACCGATATCTCCGGCCGAAGAAGTGGCCATGAGCGCTTAGCCGTCCGATTGAGAATCTCGGTAGGCCTCCAGCAGCCGCAGCCACACTTCGCTGATTGTCGGGAAGCAGGGCACAGCGTGCCATAACCGGTCGATCGGCACCTGCGCGGCGACGGCGATGGTGGCCGAGTGCAGCAGCTCGGACACACTGGGTCCGACGAATGTCACGCCAAGCAGATACCCGTGATCGAGGTCGACCACCATCCGCGCCCGACCGGTGTAGCCGTCGGCGTAAAGCTTTGCTCCCATGACCACGTCCCCGATTTCGACGTCTACCACCCGAACCCGGCGCCCGGCCTGTTCGGCCTGGTTGGCCGACAGCCCGACGGCCGCGGCTTCCGGGTCGGTGAAAAAGACTTGCGGCACCGCGTGATGGTCAGCCGTGGTCGCGTGCGCACCCCACGGCATGGTGTCCAACGGGCGGCCTGCTGCGCGCGCCCCGATCGCGGCGCCCGCGATCCGTGCTTGGTATTTGCCTTCATGCGTCAGCAATGCTCGGTGGTTGGCGTCCCCGCATGCGTACAGCCAGTCGTCATCGACCCCGCGCACACGACAGGTGTCGTCGACGTCCAACCAGCTGCCCGGGGCCAGCCCTACGGTGTCCAACCCGATGTCGTCGGTGCGCGGCGCCCGGCCTGTTGCGAACAGCACCTCGTCGACTTCCAGCTCGTTGCCGTCATCCAGTTCCAGAGTCACCGGTCCGTCAGCGTTGGGCCGGCGCAGCTGCGTGACCGAAACACCTACGCGCACATCCGCGCCCAGTTCGGCGAGGCCGCGGCCGACGTACTCGCCGACGAATGGTTCCATCCGCGGCAGCAAGCCTGATCCGCGTGCCAGCAACGTCACCGACGCACCCAATCCCTGCCAGGCAGTGGCCATTTCCACTCCGACACCGCCGGCCCCAACGACAGCGAGTCGGGCGGGCACCGAACTGCTGTCGGTGGCTTTACGGTTGGTCCATGGCCGAGCTTCGCGGATCCCCGGCAGGTCGGGAAGCGCGGCACGGCTTCCGGTGCAAATGACGACCGCGTGCCGGGCGTTGAGCACCTCCACCTCGCCGCCGCGCGTGGTGACGGCGACCCGCCGTTGCCCGTCCAACCGCGCGTGGCCGCGCAACAAGGTCGCCCCGATCCCGTTCACCCAGTCGGCCTGGCCGGTGTCGTCCCAGCTGTCGACATAGCGGTCCCGACGGGCGAAGACGCCGGCGGTGTTGATCGCACCATTGACGGCCTCTCGGGCGCCGTCGACGCGGCCGGCATCCTCGACGGCGAGGACCGGGCGCAGCAGCGCCTTGCTGGGTACGCAGGCCCAATAGGAACACTCGCCGCCCACGAGTTCGCGTTCGACCATTGCGACACTGAGATCGGCCGACCGTGCGCGATCGGCGACATTCTGCCCGACCGGCCCGGCGCCGAGGACAATGACGTCGTAGGAATTGTCGGTTCGTTTAGACGTCTGCGCGGGCGGCTGATCCTGTTGAGGTGCTGACATTCCGGATCCTTTCGGCTGTCGCTCTGCTCGTGACGCTAGCGGGCGGGTTTCAGTTCTCTTGCCGCATATCGCCGTGCCGCACAGGGCGGTCATTCCACGACCACGACCATTTTCCCTCCGGCTTCTCCGGCTTCCATGATTCGGTGTGCTTCATGGACCTCGTCGAAGGAGAAAACTCGCGACGGCTTTGCGTCGAGTCGGCCATCGGCC
>JAFAQO010000496.1 GCA_019246375.1 Mycobacterium sp.
CGGAGTTTCGAGCTGCGTCAGTGCGGTGAGTTGGTCATCGGGGGGCGGCGTCAGACCGAACTCATCGACCAGATACGTGAGCCACGGCAGACCGGTGGCCTGATCGATGACATTGCCCGCGGAATTCACCACAACCAGGGCGCCGACGGTCACCCCGGATGTCAGCGTCGTCGATGCCGTCCCGACACCGCCCTTCAGCACACCGGCGCGCGCCCCCACCCCGGCACCGACCGTGCCCACCGCGACGGCCGTACCGTCGCCGGCGGCGGCGCTGGCAGCCGCGTACCCGAACTCGGCCGTCGGCCGGTAGCTCCAGGCGCCGACGTCGAGATCGAAGATCACCGCACCCGGCACGATGGGTACCACCCCGCCGCGCATCGCCACGCCGCGGTCGTGTTCCTCCAGCCAGCGCATCACACCGTCGGCGGCCGCCAATCCGTAGGCGCTGCCGCCGGCGATCAGCACCGCGTCGACGTAACGCACACTGTTGGCCGGGTCGAGCAGGTCGGTCTCCCGGCTGCCGGGCGCACCGCCGCGGGAGTCGACGGCGCCGACCGTGCCAGGCGGGTTGACAACGACGGTGACACCGCTCGCCCACCCCGCACCCAGTGCCGCGTCGGGGTCCAGCCGGTGATAGTGCCCGACGCGGATGCCCCCGACGTCGGTGATGGAGGTCATCGGACCGGTTTGCTCATCAGCGCCAGCACCAGGTATTCCTGCAGAACCGTCAGCCACTGGTAGACGTCGAGGTGTGGAGCCAAAGGATGGTCATCCGGCAGGCGATCCGGTCCATCCGGCGTGATCTCGAGCATGGTGCCCAGCGCCAGCCGGATGTCGTTGACCGCCGCGATCCAGGAATTCGCGCCCTGCTCAGTCAGCTCGAAGCGGCCGCCATCCTCCGGAAGTGTGTTCAAAACCTCCGCTGCGGCATGGCGTTTGGCCTCGATGATTTCCGGCTCGTGCAGGCTGCGCAGCGCCGCGTTCAAGCTGTCCGCGTCATCGGCTTCACCGCCCTGCTCATTCGCAGCGTAGAAATCCGGTAGCAGCCGACGCAGCGTCGCGTCGGCCGGGCGCTCGGCGTTGCCAATCTTCATGCCGGTGATCTGCTCGAGTTCATCTGGCGGCGAAGAAAATTCGCGCTCATCGAGCATCCCGAGCACGGAGCTGGCCAGGTTCTTGAGCAACGCCGCCTCGTGCGGCGTCAACGCGGATCGAAAACGGGGACCATCAGCGGTCTCCACCCGCTTCCATTTGCGCACAATCCGGTCCCGGAAACCCTTTGATCGTCAGCGGTCGTGCTGCATGGTCGCCCATAACCCGGCGGCATGCAGCCTGGACACATCGACTTCCATGGACTCTCGACTGCCTGACGACACCACAGCCTTGCCTTCGTTGTGTACCTGCAGCATCAGCTTGGTGGCGAGCGGCTCGCTGTAGCCGAACAGTTTCTGGAAGACATACGTCACGTAGTTCATCAGATTGACGGGGTCATCCCACACGATCGTGACCCAAGGACTGGCCGTGGTGTCGACCGGTTCGACTTTGCGTTGCCCGGTGGTTCCCGGCTTGGTAGGCGCTGACGCAACCATAGCTCCCAGGATAGCGAGCCGAGTTCGCGCAACCGATACCGTTGCGGTGTGAACGACTCGGCCTGCGCCGGCCTGCTGACCGACAAGTACGAGATGACCATGCTTGCGGCGGCGCTGCGCGACGGCACCGCGAATCGCCGCACTACGTTCGAGCTGTTCGCTCGCCGGTTGCCCCAGGGACGGCGTTACGGGGTGGTCGCGGGAACCGGTCGGTTCCTGGAGATATTGCCGGACTTCAAGTTCGACGACGACGCACTGGCATCACTGGCGGAATTTCTCGATCGCGATACTTTGCATTACCTCCGTGACTTTCAGTTCCGCGGTGATATCGACGGCTATGCGGAGGGCGAGTTGTACTTCCCCGGGTCGCCAGTGCTTTCGGTGCACGGAAGCTTCGCCGAATGCATCGTGCTGGAAACGCTGTCGCTGTCCGTCTTCAACCATGACAGCGCCATCGCCTCGGCGGCCGCACGCATGGTCAGCGCCGCGCGGGAACGCCCATTGATCGAGATGGGATCGCGACGAACCCATGAACAGGCTGCCGTGGCCGCAGCACGGGCAGCTTATGTCGCCGGTTTCGCCGCGTCATCCAACCTGCAAGCCCAGCAGCGATACGGTGTGCCGGCAGAGGGCACCAGCGCGCATGCATTCACCTTGCTGCACACCGGCGTTGAGGGGCCTGACGAACTGGCCGCATTTCGTTCACAGGTCGAAGCGCTCGGCACGGACACCACGCTGCTGGTAGATACCTACGACGTCACCTCCGGCGTGGCCAACGCGGTGGCGGCCGCCGGAACGGCGCTGGGCGCCGTCCGCATCGACTCCGGCGAGCTGGGCGTGCTGGCACGCCAGGTCCGCGAGCAACTCGACCAACTGGGCGCGACGCAGACCCGGATCGTGGTATCCGGTGACCTCGACGAGTTCGCCATCGCCGCCCTGGCAGCCGATCCGGTGAACAGTTACGGGGTCGGCACCTCGCTGGTCACCGGGTCAGGCGCCCCGACCGCAGAGATGGTGTACAAGCTGGTCGAAGTGGACGGGATGCCGGTGCAGAAACGCAGTAGCCACAAAGAGGGCCACGGTGGCCGCAAAGAGGCACTACGGCTGTCGCGCCCAACGGGCACAATTACCGAGGAGATTGTGCACCCGGCGGGTTCTCCGCCGGATACCGCCGAGCCGTGTCGAGTGCTGACGACTCCCCTCGTTAGCGGCGGTCAGATCATCGCTGACACCGACCTGGCCGCTGCGCGGAAGCTGGTCGCCTCTGGCCTGCGAAGCCTCCCGTGGGAGGGCCTGATGCTCTCGAACGGCGAGCCCGCAATCCCGACGCAGCAGATCCCGCCCCGACCTGAATAACGCCGACCAGGAGCAGCCACGCCAGATCTGTCTGTGCCCGAGCTATTGGCCACCGCGGTAGCAGCACTCGGTGGCAGTGAGCGCAGTGGCCAGTTGCAGATGGCCACAGCAGTAACGCAGGCCTTCGAAACCGGCGAGCACCTTGCGGTGCAGGCCGGCACCGGTACCGGCAAGTCGTTGGCGTACCTGGTTCCCGCGATCGTCCGCGCCGTGTCCGACGAGACGACGGTGGTGGTGTCGACCGCGACGATCGCACTGCAGCGCCAACTCGTTCACCGTGATTTGCCCCAGCTGGTCGACGCGCTCTCCGATTCGCTGCCCCGCACGCCGCGGTTCGCACTGTTGAAGGGCCGACAAAACTACATATGCCTGAACAAGGTCCATAACGGTTCGTCAAGTGTCGGCGAGCCTGACGGCGGGGCTCCGGATGAGCTCTTCGAGCCGCTCGCCGTCACCGCGTTGGGCCGCGATGTACAGCGCCTGACCGGCTGGATATCGACGACCGATTCTGGTGACCGTGACGACCTGAAGCCAGGCGTGGCAGACCGGTCGTGGGCGCAAGTCAGTGTGTCGGCGCGAGAATGCCTTGGCTTGGCGCGCTGCCCGTTCGGCAGTGACTGCTTCGCGGAAAGGGCCCGCGCCGAAGCGGGCCGCGCCGATATTGTCGTGACCAACCACGCGTTGCTGGCCATCGACGCCATCGCCGAATCGGCGGTCCTGCCCGAGCATGAACTGCTCGTGGTGGACGAGGCGCACGAGTTGGTCGATCGGATGACCGCAGTCGCGACCGGCGAGTTGACGCCGACCCTGCTCGGCGTGGTGGGACGACGCATCGCCCGGCTGGTGGAACCGGAACTGGCCCAGCGGTGGGAGACGGCGGCCAACGGGTTCACTACCGCGATTCAGGACGTTAGGCCGGGGCGCATCGACCGCCTCGACGACGCGATGGCAACGCATCTGACGACGCTGCGCGACGCGGCCAGCGCTGCCCGGTCCGCCATCGACACCAGCCCCGGCGATAGCAAGGTGGCATCGGCGCGCGCCGAGGCGGTCGCCAGCCTCACCGAGGTTTGCGAAACCGCGTCGCGCATCCTGACGTCATTCACGCCCGCTATTCCGGACCGCACCGATGTGGTCTGGCTCGACCATGACGACAGCCGCACGTCGACCCGCGCCGTACTGAGGGTGGCGCCGCTGTCGGTCGCCGATCTGCTGCGCACCCGGCTGTTCGCCCGGTCGACCGTGGTATTGACGTCGGCAACGCTTGCGCTCGGCGGCTCCTTCGACGCGATGGCCACGGCGTGGGGGCTGACTGGCGGGCACACCGACGAAGACCTCGACCGGCCGGGCTGGCGTGGGCTGGATGTCGGATCGCCGTTCCAGCACAGTAAGGCCGGGATCCTCTACGTCGCGGCGCATCTGCCGCCGCCGGGCCGCGACGGGACCGGCTCGGCCGAACATCTGGACGAGATCGCCGACCTCGTCAGCGCTGCCGGGGGCCGCACGCTGGGCCTGTTCTCGTCAATGCGGGCCGCACGGGCGGCCGCCGACGCGATGGCCGAACGGTTGTCCACGCCGGTGTTGTGTCAGGGCGACGACAGCACCGCCGCGTTGGTCCAGCAATTCGCTGCCGATGCGGCGACGTCGCTGTTTGGCACCTTGTCGTTGTGGCAGGGCGTCGACGTGCCGGGACCGTCGCTGTCCTTGGTCATCATCGACCGCGTCCCGTTCCCGCGGCCCGACGACCCGCTGTTGAGCGCGCGCCAGCGCGCTGTGGCCGCTCGCGGCGGTAACGGCTTCATGGCGGTCGCGGCCAGCCATGCCGCACTGTTACTGGCCCAAGGGGCGGGGCGGTTGTTGCGCGGGGTCGACGACCGCGGGGTGGTCGCCGTTCTGGACTCGCGGATGGTGACCGC